>DAIDLI010000196.1 GCA_027449545.1 Acidobacteriaceae bacterium
CGAGGAGCGGCCCCAGCTTGGCCAGCTTGTCGAACTCCAGCACGCTCGCCCCGCCCAGTTCGACGGCCACCACCAGAGCCACAGGCGCGGTATCCATCTCTTCCTGCACGTGAATCTTCTGCGGGATGCCGTTGTCCTCAAGAATGAAGTCTTTCTGCTTCAGCCCGTAGATGATGTTCCCATTCTTTTGTTCCACGAGCGTGGGCACCAGTACCTCAGTCGTCGTGGTGCTGAAAGTCGCCTGGGACTGGGCATTTGGCATCGGCTCGGGCGGCACAACCGGCGGCAATTGCTGCGCGCGCACCTCCGCGCCTGCCGTGAGAGCAACGATAAGCAGAAGAAAACGACCAAGGATACCGATGCGCATGCGATCTGGATCAGGATAAAAGATCGGCCGGATCCAGCCTGCCGGATCCCACAGGCTTAGACGTGCTGTGTCCGGAACGGGCTCAGCCCCGGCCGCGGGCTTCCCGTTCCAGCCGGCCTGTCCAGCGCAAAAAACTCAAGAGTTCCCAGCGCGTGGTCCAGAGGAAGCCGAGCACACTTCTGGCCGTCAGCGTCTCGGCCTTCTGGCCGGAGTAAGTCTCCACCCGCCAGCGCAGGTACTCGCTGCGCCAGGGCGTCAGCCGATGGCCGCGGGTCGCGTTCCAGATGAAGCGGAGTGCTGCCAACACAGGGGAAATCCTCTTCTCCCCAGTATAAAAGGCGCGCCAGTGGAAACCGGGAGCAACCTCACAGTTTGCTAAAGAGACTGTTGGAGGGCGAAGCCAACTCCGCAATCACACTCTCCAGCGCGGATTGCTGCGTCTGGTTGAGCGAGAGCTGGGTAGCAATCGTCGGCAGATCCGCCTGCACCAGGGTGCTTTGCGCCGCAGTCAATTGCGTCTGTTCGCTGCTGACCGCATTTGCGGCCGAGGTCAACTGCGTCAGCGAGTTGTCGATCGTCACGCGCTGCTGGGAGACATAGTTCAGCGCCGTATTCAGCGCCGCAGTATCCGCAGCCGCCTGGTTCTCGTTCACTGTACCGCTGGAGAAGTCGGCCACCAGAGCATTCAACGCTCCGAACACGCTGTTTGTGCCGCTGCCGAGAAAGGCCTGGTCGCCCGGAATATTCAACTGAATCTTCTGCCCATTGGGCAGTTCCAGATAGTTGACGTTCCCGTCTCCGCTATAGCCGGTGACCGCATTGGCGGTCGAAAAGGGCGCCGTCGCAGTCTGCCCGCCCGCGAAGATGTAGCGGCCCTGATAGCTGGTGTTGGCAAGCGACTGCACCTCGGAGAGGATTCCGGAGATCTGATTGGCAATTGACTTCACGTTGCTGGTGCTCATCGTGCCATTGTTGGCGCTGGTCGCCAGCGAAATCGCCTGCGTCAACTGCGACACCACGCTTCCCAACGCGGAGTCGGCAATCTGCAACTGCCCCGTAACCAGATTCGAGCTCTGCGTAAACGAATCGTCCTGCTGAATATGGTTGAGCAGCAACACGTTTTGACCGGCTCCTACCGGATCGTCGCTGAGCGAAGCGATCTTTACGCCGCTCGAGAGCTGTTGCGACAGATTTTGCGCATTCACCTGCGTCTGATTCAGCGCGTCCACCAGATTGGAAACATAGAACGGATCCACTCGCATCGAACAGCTCCTGGTGTTTAGCTTTCAGCTCCTCACGCCCTGCGGGACGGTCCGCGAGCCATCCTGTATCGCCAACGCCATCGCCCCGCAGAATCCGCCTCAAACCGGAAACCCTGCTTCTACGCCACCGCCGTCTCCACGCCCAGGTTCAGTGCCGAGGTCATGATCGAGTTCAGGATGGTGAACACCTGGGAGGCCGCCTGATAGCTGGTTTCGAGCAGCGAGAGCGCCGCGGCCTGATCGTTCAGATTCACGCTCGAGAGCGCATTGCTTTGCAACTGCAACTGCGACACGGAGGCGCTCTGCGCCGTACTTTCGGTCTGCGCCTCAGCGACCGTCGAGCCCAGCGCGGAGACAAAGCTCGAATAAAAGTCGATGGGCGACTGGCCCGGCGATCCGTTCTGGCTCGTGCCGGTCTGGGCGGAGGCGGAGGAAGTCTGCGTCAGTTGCGGCCCACCCCCCGCACCGTACAACTGCCAGGTCAGATTCAGCGGAGGAGCACCATCGGAAAGCCCTGACAGCGTAATTCCGGTGATGTCTGTCGCCGGGACCGTTAGATTGCCGCTGGCATCGAATGTGAGGCTCCCCGTCGCCGCCACCACACCCCCCAGAGAGAGCTGATAGTTCCACTGCTCGGCGGTCGGATCTGTGCTGCTGGGGCCAGCATTGGTATAGGTCACCGCTGCCTGATAGCTCTTGCCCTTTGCATCGTAAACAGTGGTCGCTCCGGTCACGGAGCTCCCAACAGGAGTGCTGGAGCTCAGATTCTGCGTCAAGCTGAAGGACGTGGTTGCCGAGGGGGCGATGCGCTCGTTGTCGGCCAGATCCGCCATCGCCATCGCATTCGAATTGTCTCCGCTCCCCTCGCCTGCCCCCGCTGCCGCAATCTGGTTCGGATCAGTCATCACCACCGCCATGGCCGCCGCACTGCCTGTCACCTGGGCCGGCGGGTTGAAGATATTCAGGAGATTGCCTGATCCGCTCACTCCGGCAAGATCTGTCCCCACATTGTTCTGCTGATTCACCGCGGTCGAGATTCCATACGCAAGCTGATCGAGCGAGCTCAAAACCCTGGGCAGATCCACATCCCGCGCAGTCAAGTACCCGCCCAGTTGCCCGCCCACCGCGGTGGGGTCGGGCTGCGCAATGTTTTCGCCGCCAACATAAAACTGCGTCAGTCCGTTGACCTTGCCGGTCGTCAGTTGGTAGCTCTGCCCCTGCGATACCAGCAACTGGCCTGAGGTCGTGGTAATGGAAAGCCCGTTATCCTCCGTCGTCACCTGGTTGATGCCGATCAGTTGCGAAAGCTGGCTGATGTCCTGCTGCCGCTGATCCTCCAGCGGTCCGGCATCCTGATTAGGTGACGCCGACTGGATGGTCAGATTCAACTGCGCGATGGCAGAGGTCAGCGTGTTCACCTGCCCGGCAATGCTTGCCGCCTCCTGATCGAGGGCCGCCTGCTGTCCATTCAGGGTTCGCGCAGCACTCGACATATCACCGGAAAGCAGTCTGGCAGCCGAGAGCACCTGGTTCCGCAAAGCGCTGTTGGTGGGATCTGCTTGCAGCGAAGAGAACGAATCGAAAAAATTCGTGATATCGGTTCCGATGTCGCCGGCCGCCGAGCTGGACGAACCCGAATTGGGCGTGAACAGAGCCTGGATGTTGTTGAGGGCCGCCAGCCGCGTGGTCGATGCCGAAGCCAACTGCTGCTGCTGGTCGAGCCGCTGCAACAGAACCCGGTCGCGCCGCGAGGTTGAGCCCGCCTCCGTCACGCCGGTGCCGACCTGTACCCCATCGAGAAAAACCGGGGTGTTCTGCCGCCAGGTTGGCGACTCTGCGCTGTACCCCGGGGTATTCGCGTTGGCAATGTTGTTGGCCACTACTCCCAGAGCGGCCTGGTCGGCATCCAGCGCCCCGCCGATGATCCCCAGCGCGGAGTTAATCGTGCCCATCGTTCGCCTCCGCCGATGTCCATCCCCGCGCCTGCGCCTCGCTGTACTCGACCCGCGCGGCACGGATCTGCTTCAGCCGCTGCATGACCCGCACATTGCTTCGCGTTGCCGCCAAGACCCGCCGCAGCGTCTCCATCTCTGCGGTTGCAGCCCGCATCTGCGCAAACATCTCCTCCCGCTCTGCGACCGTCTTCTGCGGTAACCCGCCGGTCAACACCTGGCAGGCGATGGCCAGTTCCTCCAGACGGGCCGCATCCAGATGCGCCAGCGCCAGCGCAGCCTCGCCGATCAAGGCCTGCAAGCCCGATCGAACCAGTCGATCTCCCTGCGCCTCCATGCAGCGATCTCCTCCTGCGCCCTTACCGGCCGCCGCCCAGCATGGCATCGACCAGCTTCGAGGCCACCGCTGCGGCAGGCACGCTGTAGGTACCGGCCGCAAGCGCCGCCTGCACAGCGGTTACCTTGTCGGCCCGCACTCCGTCCGCGCCAGCGATTTGCGCAGCCTCATTGCCGGCACTGCTCAGCGTCGCCCGGTCAGTACTGGCGCTGTTCCCACCGGCGGCGCCGGTGCGCCCGCTCCGCCGAAGTTCAACCTCCGCCGATGTGGTCCCGCCAATCCCCAGCAGGTTTCCCAGGTTCTCCACATTGTTGTAAATCTCCATCGCACGGCTCCTCACTCGACCTTATCGGCTGCCTCCCAGCTGACTTTAGTCACAAAAGATTCCTTAGAACGGTATTTTCCTGTCGATTTTCAGTTGTTCTTCCCGCCACGGGTTCGGTTCGGAAACGGGAGAGCTCGCGAACAATCCGCTCGGCAATGCCAAACCCACCCTGTTGGCTGATGCCCTGAGCCAGTGCCTGCGCAGCAAACTCCCCCAGCGCCGAGCCGGAGTCGCTCTCCTCCGCGCTGCCCGTCAACCCATCGCCCGCGCTCAGCGGCTTGAGCAGTTCCTTCATCATCTGCCCCTCAAACTCGTGCGCAGCCCGCACCAGCCGCGGCGAAGGCGCCGGCCCTGTTCCCGCATGCATCCCTGTAACCAGCATCGTCCTTGCGCCTCCGAATCTCTGCCCGTCTGTTCCCTGCTCCCTCGTTCCCCTTGTTCCCCGCCCTTACATCACTTCCAGGTCTGCCTCCAGCGCGCCGGCCTCCTTCATCGCCTGCAGGATCGAGATCACGTCGCGGGCGCCCGCGCCGATCCGCTGCAATTCCTGCACCAGGTCCTCGACGGTTGCGCCCTCCTTCAGGTCGATCCGGTTCACGGGCTTGTCCTGGGCGTTGACATCGGTCTGCTGCACCACCTGGGTATTGCCCCTCCCAAAGGGGTTCGGTTGCGAGACCTCGAAGCGCGAGATGACGTGCACACTCAGGCCGCCGTGCAAGATGGAAACCGGCTGTAGATGCACGGTCCCGCCGATCACCACGGTTCCGGTACGCTCATTCACCACCACCCGCGCGCGCGGGTAGACCTCAATCTCCGCCTCCTCCACCTTGTCGAGAAGCTGGGCGGGATCTTCAGCCGGACGAAGCAGGATCTCTACTCGCCGGCTATCGGCAGCGCGGGCGCGCTTGCCCCCCAGCGCCTTGTCGATGGCCGCCGCCATGCGTTCGGCGGTGTGAAAATCAGCGTCGTTCAACAGCACGTTCACCGCGCGCATCTGCTTCAGGTCCACCGAGACCGCGCGCTCCACCAGTCCCCCGCCCGGAATCCGCGCTGTGGTGGGATGGTTCATCTGGCGCACGTTTCCGGCCGAAGCCACCATGTATCCGCCCAGCACCAGCGGTCCCTGGGCTTCGGCGTAGATCTGGCCGTCGGGCGCATAGAGCGGCGTCATCAGCAGAATGCCGCCTTCCAGCGAACGGGCGTCTCCTGCCGAAGAGACCGTCACATCCACCTTCGAGCCGGGCATGCTGAAGGGCGGCAGCGTGGCCACCACAAAAACCGCCGCCATATTCTTCACCTGCATGTTGTTGGCGCTCATCGCGCCAGTCTGGGGCACGGTCACGCCCATCCGCTCCAGGGCTGAGACCAGCGTCTGCGCGGGGAAGACCGTCTGCTGGCTGTCGCCGCTGCCGCGCAGCCCCACAACCAGGCCGTAGCCCACAAGCTGGTTGTCGCGGATGCCCTCGATGGTGGCCACATCCTTGATCCGCGCCAGGTGACCGGGCTGCTGCGCGACCAGAGAACTCAAAGCGACTCCCAGGACCGCCGCCGGCAGCCGTCTCCAACCCATGCAAAGAATTCCCCACCGTCTCGCGCGTTTCATCGCCCGTCCTCAGAACACCAGCAGCCGCTGCAGCCAGCGCACCAGCGGATTCTGCCGATAGGTCGAATCGTTCACGATTCCCTTGCCTGTGACCTCCAATTCGAGATCGGTCATCGCCGCCGACTGCACCTGGTTTTGCGCGCTCACGTCTTCAGGCCGCACCAGCCCGCGCAACCGGATCAACTGCGTCTGCTGTGAGAAGGTGAGCTGGCGGGTGGCCTGCACCACGAGCATCCCGTTCGGCAGCACGTCGACGACCTCGGCTCCAAAGGTGGTCTCCAGGCTCGAGTTCGTCGTGCTCTGCCCCTGCGCCGTCAGACCCGAGGAAGCCGTTGCTCCCACCAGGTTCTGCATGCTGTTGCCTGCCTTGAGCGCCCCAAACAGCGACGTCAGCGCCGAGTTGGCGTTCGACGCCCGCGCATTCTTGACCTGGCCATCGGTCGAGGCAGCCAGGTTCTCGCTCACCACGATCGAGACCACATCGTGCAGCCGGAAGGCCTTCACATCCGTGGCGAGCCGCACCAGTTGCCCGGAGGAACTCCACAGCGATCCCTCGCTGCGCACCTCGGCCGCCTGCTGCGCACGGACTCTCTCGATGTAGCTGCGCAGCGCGCTCTCCGGCGGAGTGGGCCTGGAGCCGGGCACCAGCGGAAGATGCTTCTTCGCCGAAGCTGGCGGAACCGCAAACAGCATGAGGCAGATCAGCCAGGCGCTTCGAAGGCTCGCGTTCATCGCTCTCCCCATCGGCTCGCAACAAGAGCCGCACGGCCCTTACCGAGCGCCACAGCAAAGAGCATCCGGTTACCGGCCATCGTCCGCACGCGCAGCGTCGCGCCCAGACGGGCAGGCTCGAGCGCCACCACCAGCATCTGCATCGAGGCCATCGAGGTCTCCTCGGTCACCAGGAGCCGATCTCCCGCTCGAATGACGACAGGTGCATTGGGCTTTGCTTCCTCTTTGGGAGTGCCAAAGGAATCGAACTTTTGAATCCAGCGCCCCGGACCGCCTGCCACACCGCGCAGCAACTGCCAGCCCACCCCCGTCGCCGGATCCCGGCGTGCCTCCACGAGCGCGCCGGCTTGGTTTCTTTCCTGCGCAAACTCGCCTGCGGCGTCCGGAGCGCACTGGCCGCGCAGTGTAAGCAGAGGAAAGGCCGCGACCAGGGCTGCCATCCCGGTCAAGATCTCTCGCATTGTGCGCCTTCTCCGCATCTCCACCCATCCACTCTGCCCATGGGTTACCGCGTCATGTTGTTCACCTGCGAGTACATGTCGTCGGCCGCCTTGATCACCTTGGAGTTCGACTCGTAGGCGCGCTGCGCCAGAACCATCTGCACAAACTCCGTCACCACGTCGACGTTGGAATTCTCGAGGTAGCCCTGCTGCAGCGTTCCCAGCCCCTCGGTTCCCCCCGGGTTGTCTAGCACCGGTGCGCCGGAGTTCAGCGTGGCATCGAGGAGGTTGTTCCCGATCAACTGCAGCCCGCCTGGATTGGGAAAGGTCGCCAACTGGATCTGCCCCAGTTGCGAGGGGTTCTGCTGGCCGGGCAATGTGGCGTTCACCACGCCGTATTCGGTGATCGTCACCGCCGTCGCGTTGGGGGGGATAGTGATGGTGGGAATCAGCGGATCGCCGTCGGTGGTCACGATGGTGCCCTGGTTGTTGAGATGGAATTGCCCGGCGCGCGTGTACGCAATGGTTCCGTCCGGACGCTGCACCTGAAAGAAGCCCGCGCCCTGGATCGCCACATCCAGTGGGTTATCTGTTTCATTGAGCGAGCCCTGGGTGTTGATCACTTCGGTAGCCGCTGACTTGGTTCCCAGGCCGATCTGCAGCCCGGCCGAAACCGTGTTCTGGCTCTGCGCCGCGCCCGGGGTCACCAGGTTCTGGTAAACCATGTCCTGAAACTGCAGCCGCACCTGCCGGAATCCCGTGGTCGACGAGTTGGCCAGATTGTTGGCGATGGTGTCCAGGTTCATCTGCTGTGCGCTCATGCCGCTGGCTGCCGTATACAAGGCTCGAATCATGTTTCTCCCCGTGCCGGACTAGACCCTGGGCAGGTCCTCGGTCGCAAACTTGTTGAAGTCGGTGTGGAAGATCGTCAGCGCCCGCTGCATCATCTCGGCCTCGCGCTGCATCACCACCAGATCGAGCGAGCCCTGAATCACGTCCTGATTGGCGGACTCGAGCGCGCCCTGCCGCACCGCGGCATCCATCGAGACGGCAGCTTTCACGCCGGCCGGCGCAAGGTAGCGGTTGCTGCCCTCGGGGGCAAGATTGGTTCCCGCCGGAAAGGTAAAGACGCCCACCGTCGCCACCACCCCGCCCGCCACCGAGATCGCGCCATCCGATCCCACCGCGATCTCGCCCGGAGGAATCGCGATCGGCTGTCCCGCTGCCGAGAGCACCGGCTCGCCCGCAGCCGTCTCCAGTTGCCCGCTGTGCGCGCGATGAAAGCCGCCGTCGCGGGTGTAGCGCAGCCCATGCGCCGTACGGATCGCAAAGAAGCCCTGGCCCTGAATCGCCAGATCCAGGGGATTGCCGGTTTCCTGCATCGCGCCCTGAGCCAGGCTCAGGCGATCGCCGCCCAGCAGCCCGTAGTCGTTGACCGTGCCGCCCAGTTGGGAATCCGCCGCGCCCTCACCCATCAGCACCGAGCGGAAGTATGCGCGCTCGGCGCGGTAACCCGGGGTCTGCGCATTGGCCAGATTGGCCGCCGCCGTATCCAGCGCCTGGGTCCGCGCCACCAGCCCGGTCATCGCCGCATAATAGCCGCTGTCCATGCCTTCGCCCCCAAGGGTTACGCCAGGATCCGATGCAGGAGCGGTGCCGAAGCGGAGGCGGACAGATTAGAAGAATCAGAAGGCAGCCTCCAGCCGGACAGCCCTCACGCTCCGGCTCCCACCGTGCAGATGAGGTCGCTCACCTCGGCGAGACTGGGAAGGCCGGCGAAGGGACGCCGGCGCCACAAGCGCAGCCAGAAGAAGTCGTGCACCCGCACCAGCCGCGCGTCCGCACAGCGCGCCCTCTCGATGGCCTGGCTGAGAACCCTGCCGAGCGCGGAGAACGAGGCCGCCTCGATCAGCTCAACCGGAGGAAATGCCGCTGCCAGCATGCGCTCCTGCGCCGCGCGGAAGCCGGCCTCCGCCAACAGTCCGCATTCCACGCGCAGCCCCAGCATGCGTTCCAGGGCCAGAGCCAGCACCGCATCGAGGCGCTCCTCAAAACCCAGATAGAGGATCCTTCCTGCCGCGATCCGCAGCGGAAGCGCCCCCAGGGCATCGACGAACAGCCGCGGCAGCGCGGCGGTCAGAAGCTGCGGATCGCCGGCATCCGGGGATAAGACCGGGCAGTTCCACTGCAGGCCCAGCCCGCGGGCCACCATCGCCTCGCTGGCGGAGCCGTTGCGCACCAGCCACTGCCCCAGCCGTCCCGCTCCGGCGGCACGCTGCGCCTCCAGCGCGCGGCGCAGATCTCCAGCCGAGATCCAGCCCTGTTCCAGCATCGCCAGGCCCAGCGGCACGCGATGTCGATGAGATTCCGGCGGGATCCGGCGCACGTCGTTCTCGCGCTCCAGCGCCGTCCGCACGCGGTCACGCATGCAGGAGGGCGAACAGCACCAACCGCCCTCAAAGACCGGAACCGACCTTCGCCACAGATGCAGCCATCCCGTCGAGCACTCTGGATTGGAACACCGGGCCGCAAGGTGTCTGCTCCGTCCAGCCGCGGCATCGTCGCCCCTGCCGGCGGAACTCCACGGCGTAGGAGTCAGAAGAGGCATCGGACACTCTCCAGACGTTTGCGCGGCTCCGCCACTTCGGTCACGCGCAGCCCGAAGTTTCCGTTCACCAGCACCACTTCGCCTCGCGCCACGATCTTGTCGCCGACCAGCAGATCCACGGGGTCGGAGACTTGCCGATCGAGCTGCACCACGTCGCCTGGACCGAGGTCCAGAATCTCTCCGAGCACCATCTCCCGGGAACCGAAGCGCAGCGAGGCCTCCAACTCCACATCCAGCAGCAACTCCAGCCCGTGCGTCCTTCCCGCAGCCTCGCCTGCATCGGCCCCGCTCTGGGGCTGCTCAACCGCACCCGCCGCAACCACCTCGTCCCGCACCACAATCCTCCAGGATCCCGACTGAGTTCTCAGTTCGAAGCCGCGAGACGGCTCCCCGCCTGCGGCGCAGGGAACGAATGCTTCGATCCGGCACTGCGCGCCTTGGCTGGCGCACAGGCTCCCGGCGGCTGCCTCAGCGACTTCGCGCAGCAGCTCGCTCCAGGCCTCTCTCTGATCCACGCCTTCGCCAAGCAGCGGCGTCTCCAGCACGGTGGCGTCCACCAAGACCCAAAAGCGCCCCTGCCACTCCCCCCCCACCCGCGCCACATATCCAAAGGCCTCGTTCGGCGCCGGACCGGGAGCCGCTTCCACAAACTGAGGCTCACCGGCGAGCGCCTGGGGCAGAAGACCGCGGGCGGCCTCCGCCCAGCATGCTCCATAGCTCATCGCGATCCCTCCTCGGGGAGGATTCGCTCGATGCGCGCGGCGCGGCGTTCCCCCCAGCGCACCGGGCTGGCCTCGAACAGAGGCTCGCCCGCCGCTCTCCAGACCGGCCGCACATCGTCCGGCAGATCGAAACGCAAAACCGAGCCGGGTTCGAGACCTTCCAGAGTGCTGGCGGCAACGCGGAACGCAGGCAACTGCAGGGAACCGCCAAAACGAATCTTGCTCGCCGTCGCGCTCATGCGGGCACGCGCCGCAGCTCCGTGCCGCTGCCGGCCCCAATCCGTGGTGAGCCTGCGCAGAATGGTGTTGGCCACCACCGCCGGAAACGCCAGGTTCAGCAGACCGGAGCTGTGCGGCATGCGGATTTCGAAGCTCAGGCAGAGCGTCTTTTCCGTCACTGCCATGATGCGCGCCACCTGCGTCTGCATCTGCCGGCGCTCGTAGCTGAAGCGCAGCCCCACCGGCTGCCAGGCAGCAGTTAGCTCGCGGCAGATCACCTCCACAAGGCTGGCCAGAATTGCCTCCTCGATGTCGGTCAACTCGCGCAGCGGCCCCTCCTTGCCTTCGCCCCCCAGCAGCAGATCGACGATCGGGGGCGCGAGCGCCAAGTCGAGCTGAAGCACCGAAAGAGCTCCCAGCGGCTCCAGGCGCACCGAGGCCACATAACTGATCTCAGGAATACGGAGCAGAAAATCATTGAAAGCGATCTGCTCAGCCGAGACCAGGTTCACCTGAAAGCGACTGCGCAGCCATGCCGCCAGATTGTGCGTGAGATTACGCGCGAACAGATCGTTCAGCATGCTGATGGCGCGCAACTGCTCGTTGGAGATCTGCCCGGCGGAAGAAAAGCTATACGGGACGGCCTGCGGCTGGTCCTTCTCCGCGTTCCCATCCGGCCCCTTCGACGCAGCCTGAAAGAGCGCGTCAATCTCTGCCTGCCTCAGTACCTTCTCCTGCACCCCGATCCTCCCGTGAAATGTCTTCTCGCGGCCGAACTCCTAGCGCGCCTGGGACGCCGCGTAACTCCGGCGCGCAGGTCTGAATCCACTGCGGCCGGTCAGGTCGCGCAGCGCAGCACGCAGATGCACCACCGCCGAGGCATGCACCTGCGAAACCCGCGACTCCACCACCCCCAGCGCCAGCCCGATCTCGCGCATGGTCATCTCTTCGTAGTAGTAGAGGGTCATCACCAGCCGCTCGCGTTCGGGCAACGCGGCGATGGCCTCGGTCAGCCGTTCTTCCAATTCGCCGCGCAGGCAGCGAAACAGCGGATCCTCATCGGGACGGCCCGGAATATAGGCCAGTTCCTCCTCGCCCGAGTCCTCGTTGCGCTCCAGATGGAGCGTCCCCACCTCAAGGCCCTTGAGATCGCCCAGAAGTTGCTGATACTCGTCGAGGCCGATCCCCATCGCCGCGGCGATCTCGTTCTCGCCCGGGGCCCGGCCCAGGCGCGCGGTCAGGACCCGGATCGACTCCTCCACCGCCCGGCCCTTGCGGCGCAGCTCCCGAGGGCTCCAGTCGAGCGTGCGCAGGCTGTCGAGGATCGCGCCGCGGATGCGGAACTGCGCATAACTGCGAAACTGCACCTGCTTGGCTGGATCGAACTTGGAAAAGGCGTCCATCAGCCCCACGATGCCCGCCGAGACCAGATCTTCGATCTCCACGTGCTGGGGCAGGCGCTCGTGGATGCGCCGGGCCAGAAAGCGCACGATGGGAAGATGCTCCAGCAGGATCTTCTCCTGCTCCGCGCTCAGTCCGCTCCCGTCTGGCCCCGGAGGAGGATACCCGGCCGCCGCTCCCCTCCGGAGTTCGCGCTTTCTTTCGGCTACCGCCGCCTCGATCATGGATCCTCCCCTGCTCTTGTCCTGGTCTTGTCCTCGTCCTGCGAAACTCCGTCCTGCCCCGTTCCCGCTCTGCTCGGGCTGGGGCCTCAGCGGACCGTGCCCAGCGGGCGCAAGCGCACCTCGGCGGGAACTTCGCTTGCCGCCACTACGGCCAGCCGCGGCAGCACCGGCTCCAGCCAGCGCTTGACGTAATAGCGCGCCGGACTAGGGGCCAGAAGCACGGGCGTAGCCGAAGCCGCGGCCGTGGCGATAAGGGATCTCACAGAATCGGTCAGCCGGCGCAGCAAAGCTGTTCCAGGAACCGCCGCGGCGAGCAGTTGCGGGCTGTTCTCGAGCCCCAGGGCGGCCACGATCTCCTCTTCGAGCGGCGGATCCAGCAGAAGCACCGGCAACTGCCCCTCGGGGTCGAGCAGCGGCTGCACCAGGCGGCGGCCCAGCGCCTGCCGCGCCGCCTCCACCAGCGCCACCAGGGTCTTGTTGGCCGGGGCCGTCTCGACCAGCGCCTCCAGAATCGCGCCCAGATCGCGGATCGAAACCCGCTCGCGCAGCAACTGTTCCAGCACCCGCGCCACCTCGCCCAGGCTGAGGAGCTTGGGCACCAATTCCTCGAGCAGTTTGGGATGGCTCTCGTTCAGCCCTTCGAGCAGCCGCTTGATCTCGGCGCGGCTCAGCAGCTCGGCGGCATGGCGGCGGATCAGCTCGCCAAGGTGCGTGGTCATCACCGTCACCGGATCGACCACCGAATAGCCTGCCGCTATCGCCTGCTCTTCAAGGGCCGGAGCAATCCAGATGGCGGGAACGCCAAAGGCCGGCTCCCGTGTCTCCCTGCCGGTCAGCGGCCGCCGCCCGGGCTCCCCGGAGACGGCCAGCAACTGCCCGCCCTCGATCTGCCAGCGGGCGATCTCGATGCCGCGCAGGGAGACCATGTACTCGCGCGGCTTCAGGCGCAGGTTGTCCGCGATGTGCACCGGCGGAATCAGAAAGCCCATCTCCGCAGCCAGATGGCGGCGCAGCGCCCGCACCCGGTTCAGCAGCTGCCCGCCCTGCTTCTCGTCCACCAGAGGGATCAACTGGAATCCGATCTCGAGCTTCAGGTCCTCCAAACGCAGCAGAGCCGCCATCTCCGCGCCCTGCGCCGCCTCCGCCTTCTTTTTATCCACGGGCGCGGATTCGGCCAGCACCACTGCCGGAGCCCGTTGTGCGATCCGGCGCGCACCCCACAGCAGAGCGGCCGCTACCGCCAGAAAGGCCAGCTTCGGCAGTCCCGGAATCAGGCACATGCAGGCGGAGACAAAACTCGCCATGTAGAGCGTCGCCGGACGCGCCAGCAGTTGCTGGCGGATCTCGCCACCGAGCTGGCCGGCCGAGTTGGCGCGAGTCAGCGTGATGCCGCCGGCCACCGAGACCAGCAGCGAAGGAATGATCGTGACCAGCCCGTCGCCCACCGTGAGCACCGTGTAGGTTCTGGCCGCCTCCGCCAGGTCCACGCCCTGTTGCAGGGTGCCGATCAGCAGCCCGGCCACGATGTTGATCGCCTCCACCCCGCCTACCGCTCTTACCTTCCCGGCCTCGTGGCGGACCTCGATCCGGTGCTCCACGAGG
>DAIDLI010000197.1 GCA_027449545.1 Acidobacteriaceae bacterium
GATCCCAGCCGGGGGTGAATCAGGCAGGTGTTCTTGGCCGTCCAGCCCAATCCCGCGGCGGTAGCCAGGGCGCGCTCCACCACCGGGCCGGTGTCCACGTAGGCCCGCGCTTCGAACTCTCCGAACCGCGCATGAAGCTCCGCTTCCAGATTCTTCAGCCGTTTCAGCAGCACCTTGTGATAATCGCTGGGCCTGCGCTGTCCCTTTTCGTCCCTGCGGCTCGACCACGCGTAGCGCGCGATCCAGCCCCGGCCTGGACTGGCAGGTGTGGTCGAACGCGGAAGGCTGTTGTCGTAGCTGGCAAAGCAAACCACCGCCGAACGCGCCCAGGGAAAAGGCGTGTCGACGCGCGCCCGCACCAGCGCGCCGTTCTCGTTCCGCCGCTCCAGGTAGCGCATGGTGCCGGCGCGTCCCGCGCCGATCCAGTTCTCGAACCGCTCTGCGTTGCGCTCATCCTGCGCATGCGGCAGCGCGACCACGCCGGCATCGGAGAAGCCGGCCTGGAGCGCCAGCGCGCGCGCGGCTTCGCGCTCCAGCATCGTTGCTTCGCGTTTTGGAGCCGGATCGGTCTGCGTCATCTGCGCCGCGCCCTTCTCTCTTGATTTTCTCCTGTTGGCGCCTGCATCCGCGCCAAGCACCCGGATTTACACTTGGCTCAGCAAACTTGGTATACTCTGCGGGCTCTGAGGTCTAACCAGTATTTGGGGGTTCTTGCCGTTGACACGCGCAACCGCTCTTGCTTTGCTTTCCGCCCTTTGCCTTTCCGCTTGCGGAGCCGCGGCGCATGCTCAAGCAGCGCCTGAAAAGAAGATCACCGTAGAGGATCTCTTTGCTCATGGGCCGCTGACGGGGCAGGAGCCGGACCAGCTCCAGTGGTCTCCCGACGGCAAGCACCTTACCTATCTGGACAGCGGCGCGCTGGTCGAAATCGATCAGGCTACCGGCAAGGCCCATATCCTCATCGACCGCAGCAAGATGGGCCCGCTCCAGGAGACCGGCGGCACCGAGCGCGATCGCGACGAGCGCAACCGCTATCACATGGCCAGCTACCTGTGGGCACCCGACGAGCGAAGCCTGCTCTTCGACTCCAGCGGCCGCCTCTGGGACTTTGACCTGAAGAGCGGAACCGGCGTGCAGGTGGCGGACTCCGGCGAGGCCTCCGGCGACGATCCTAAATTCTCTCCGGACGGCAAGTCGATCTCCTTTCTGCACAATCGCGGCATCTTCGTCGTGCGCCTTCAGGACCCCATCCACGGCGTGATGGTGGGAGCCCTGCCCGATCAGGCGCAGCAGTTCTTCAACAACGGCGGCGTCGACTGGGTGTACGAAGAAGAGCTCTCCACGCGCAGCAATTACTTCTGGTCGCCCGACTCGCAGCACATCGCCTATCTGCAAACCGACGAGCGGAACGTGCCGCAGTATCCCATCACCGACTGGATTCCCGTCCATGCCGGCGTGGTGATGCAGCACTATCCCCAGCCCGGCGATCCCAATCCCGAGGTGCACATCGGAGTGACGAGCGCGCGCGGCGGCGGCCGTACCGACTGGATCCAGGTCCCGCTGCATGAGGGCGACGATTACATTCCGCGCTTCGGCTGGGTCGATCGCAAGACGTTGTGGATCGAGACCCTCACGCGCGATCAAAAGCACCGCACCCTCTTCTTCGCCGATCTGACCGACGGCCTGGCCCATCCCGTGCTTGAGATCAGCGACAAGAAGTTTCTGGACGAAGACTACGACGTGCAGATCAAGGACGGCTTCATCGCGCTCACCGCGTGGAGCAGCGGACACAACCAGATCTATCTCTACAGCTACGATGTCCAGCACCCGAGAAAGCAGAAGGCGAAGCTCGTCCGCCAGCTCACCAGCGGAGATTTCGATGTCCGCAGCATCTACCGGCTGGACGTGAAGAACAAGCTCATCGACTACGCCTCGAATGAAGGCAATCCCCTCGAGCAGCAGATCTGGCAGGTGGATTTCAGCGGCGCAAGCAAGCAGCTCAGCTCCGGCGCGGGCTTCCATGAAGGCGACTTCGCGCCCCAGGGCACGGCGTTCACCGACAGGTACTCCACGCGCATGTCCCCGCCGCGGCTCAGCCTCTGCTCGGGGCCCGGCCGGTGCAACGTATTCTGGCAAACCCACGGCCTCGATGCCTATCACTTCCATGCGCCCGAGCAGCTCCAGGTGAAGGCCCGCGACGGCAGCACGCTCTACGCCACTCTGCTGCTGCCCGAGGGCGCATCGGCGAAGGCCTCCGTGCCGCTGATCGTGAACCCCTATGGCGGCCCAGGGCCGCAAACGGTGGCGGATCGCTGGAACATGTCGCTGGTCTTCGATGAGCTGCTGGCGCAGCACGGCTTTGCAGTGCTGCACGCCGACAATCGCGGCACCGGCAATCGTGGCCGCGCCTTCGCGCAGGCGGCCTATCACGATTTCGGACCGGTGCAGCTCCAGGACCAGCTCACGGTGCTGGATACAGCGCTGGCCCAGTATCCACAGCTCGATGCCAAGCGGCTGGGCTGGTGGGGATGGAGCTGGGGTGGAAGCTTCACCCTCTACGCGATGACCCACTCCGACCGCTTCCGTGCTGGGGTAGCGGTCGCGCCCGTCACCGACTGGCGCGATTACGACTCCATCTACACTGAGCGCTACCTCGGACTCCCCGCGCAGGATGCGGAGGCTTATCGTCAGGACTCGGTGGTGAACTCAGCCGCCAACCTGAAGGGCCGGCTTCTGATCGCGCACGGAACCGGCGACGACAATGTGCACCTCGAGAACACCATCCAGTTCATCCAGCAGCTCATCGATGCGCACATTCCTTACGACCTGCAACTCTTCCCGCGAAAAACACACTCCATCGCCGGCGCCAACGCGCGCATTCAGCTTTACAACCGCATTGTCGCCCATTTTGAGGAGTACCTGATGCCGGAGACGCCTGCCGCAAGGTGAGCGCCGGCGCGGTTCTCAGGTCAAAAACAGCTTGGCCGCGATCTCGCGCTCCCATCGCGTGCGCCGATCGGCGGCCGATCCATTGAAATTTTAAAAAGGGGGTTCGCGATCAACTCGGCCCTTGTATGTCCGGAGCAGCGCTACACTTCGTGCCGCCGGAAGATCTCGTCCTTGTCCCGGTGCGAACAATTCGAGCACTCCAGACAACAGACCAAGAGAACGGCAATGCCCGCCGTGACGATCACGGCGAGAATGCCACCATTCGCGCTAAGCCAGTTCAGCATAGACAACCTGCTTTACCCCCGGTACGGAGGTGTGCCACGCTGCCTTTTGCGCAGCTCGCACTTGATTGGACGCGCTTCCAAGTCCGGGAGGTTACCAGCCTCATTGTTCTCTTTGTTGGTCTTGTAAACAAGGGAAGAAAAAGCGAAAATACCACTAATGTTCGCCCCATCCAATTCGGATGAGGATCTGCCCGAAGCGCCGGTTCCCGAGGAGCTTCAAGCCCTCGCCCAACCCCCGGAGCAGCCTGCCCAGGAGCCCTTGCAGACCCCCTATGTCAACTGGCTCTTTGTCGATCTGAACTCCTACTTTGCCTCGGTCGAGCAGCAGGTGCGGCCGGAGCTGCGCGGCCGCCCGGTGGGCGTAGTTCCGGCCTTGGTAGACACAACCTGCTGCATCGCGGCCAGTTACGAAGCCAAGGCGTTTGGCGTGCGCACCGGCACGATCGTCGCCGACGCCAAGAAGATGTGTCCCGAGATCGTGCTCGTCGAAGGACGCCACGAGCTGTATCGCGATTATCACCACAAGATTGTGGAAGCGGTGGAAAGTTGCGTTCCGGTAACCGCCGTATGCTCCATCGACGAGATGGCTTGCCGGCTGATGGGCCGCGAACGGCCACTTCGCGCCGCTCTCGAAATCGGCATCTCGGTCAAGAAAAGAATCCGCGAGCGCGTCGGCGAGTGCCTGCGCAGCTCGGTGGGACTGGCCACCAACCGCTATCTCGCCAAGGTGGCCAGCGACATGGAGAAGCCCGACGGTTTGGTCGCGCTGCCGCTGGATATTCTGCCCGAGGCGCTGCGCCAGCTCAGCTTGCGTGATCTACCCGGCATCGGCGCGCGCACCGAAAAGCGGCTGAACGAAAAGGGCATTCGCACTATGGACGATCTGCTGGCTCTGGACGGTGAGCAGGCCGGCCAGGTGTGGGGCTCGGTTTGGGGCGAGCGGCTGTGGCACTGGCTGCGCGGCGAAGACTTCGAGATGGCCGAGAGCGAGCACATGAAGTCGCTCAGCCATCAGCACGTGCTGGCCCCGGAGATGCGCACCCCCGAAAAGGCCTACGCGGTGACGCACAAACTGCTGCACAAGGCGGCGATGCGGCTGCGCTCGCACGGCCTGTGGGCCGGGTCCATCGGGCTGGCGATCGGCTTTGCGGTGCCGCGCGGCGAGAAGCGGCCGGTCTCGACCTACGGCGTGCCGTCGCGCGGCTGGCACGCCGGGCTGCGCCTCGCCGAGTGCCAGGATAACGCCACCCTGATTGCTGCGCTGCGCAAGCTGTGGGAGTCGCGCCCCTCCGGCAACGACTTCGATCAGCCCTACTTTGTCGGCGTGACGCTGGGCGAACTGGTTCCCGATCGTCTGCACACGCTGAACCTCTTCGACGCGCTCGACGGCGAGCAGCGCCGCACCCGCCTGCTTGCGGCCATGGACGCGCTGAACAACAAGTACGGTCTCAGCACGCTGGCTCCCGCCACCATGCTGGCCGCCTACAAGGCCGCGCCCACGCGGATTGCATTTCACTCCATTCCGGATCTGTTCTGAACTCTCGCACGAAGGGGCGTCGTGCCCTTCAGGCTGAAGGATGCATGCGATCGCGGGCCTGCGCGACTGCGCGCACGTACTCGGGGCCGGTGCGGCAGCAGCCGCCGACAATCTGCGCGCCGGCTCGAAACCAGCTCTCGGCGAGAACGCCGAACTGCCCGGCATCGCGGGTTCCCGTCCAGCAGCGATGCGCCGCGTTCCAGCCCTCGCCCGAATTCGGGTAAACGAGGATGGGCTTGGACGAAACCGCGCGGATTTCGGGAATGAGTTCGGCGATCAGTCCCGGGCGGGTACAGTTGATGCCAATGGCGGCGGTCTGCGGCAGCTTGTCCACCAGCGCCGCGCAGTCGCGCAGCAGCTCGCCGTGGGCAACGTGACGGTTGTCCGGACAGGTGAAAGAGAACCAGGCGGGGAGCTCGGGAAAATCGCTCAGCGCTTCTGCCAGCGCGCGGGCTTCCTCCAGCGAGGGCAGCGTCTCGAAGGCAAGAACGTCCGGGCGCTGGAGGCCGGTTGCGGAGGCCAGCACCGCAATGCGTTCGCGATGGAAGTGGACGAGATCGGCGAAGCTGCAACCGTAGTCGCCGGTGTACTCGGCGCCATTGTGCAGCGCCGCGCCGTAGGGCCCGAGCGAAGCCGCCACCAGCACCCGCCGGCCGGGGAATGCGGCGACGGCGGTACGCGCCAGTTCCACCGCGCGAAGCAGCGCCGCATCGGCGCGTTCCCGCGGGTAGCCGCACTCGGCGTAGCCCCTCCGCGAGACCTGGTAGCTGGCGGTCTCGATGCACTCGGCGCCGGCCTCGATATAGGCACGGTGCACAGCGACGATCTTCTCCGGAGCGCCCTCGAGAACATGCGCCGACCACAGTGGTCCGTCGATGTTCGCTCCGCGGGCCTCGAGTTCGGTCGCCATGGCGCCATCGAGAAGATGGACATCCTCAAGGAGGGCGTTCGTCATAGGAGTATCGTAGTGCTTCGCGGCCCTTGTCTTTGGACCCACAAGGGAGAAGCGTGGCGTGGGTCGGCAGACCCACGCGACAGCCGGTCTGGAGACCGGCGCTACCGGGTAGAGCTGCCGGTGGCGGCAGTGCGGAGGAAGAGGAGAAGCTTAGGCGCTGCGATTGGAGGAGCTTTCTTCCGTTTCTGCCTCGGGCTGCGCTTGGGGCGCGGCTTTCTTTTTCCCGTCGGACCGCGGCGCCGCCATTGCGCCCGGATCGACAAGACGTCCTTCCGCCAGGCCATCCGCAGACCGGTCGCGGACAACGGCCCCGAAGGAGCCCCACAGGCCGCGCACCCGGTTGGCCACCGTGCTGTAGCCGGCGAAGAAGAGCATGTAATCGCCGTCCGGAAGGTCGGGCGGCGCGTTCAGGATCACGCAATCGGAGTATTCGAAGGACAGATGAGAGGGGTGGGCGCCGGGCGTCGAGGTACGGCGCGCCAGAAGCTCACAGGGTGCCTCACGGCCCATACCGCGCAACTGGCCGTGGAGCAACACGATGCATTCCTGTCTCAAGAAAAATGGCCCTTCCAGTCCAATATCCTGGGTAGGATGCAGGAATTTGGATCTGGGCTGCCCAATGTAGGAAAAAATATCCGCAGAGTTCCGGTTCGGAAATCT
>DAIDLI010000198.1 GCA_027449545.1 Acidobacteriaceae bacterium
GAAACTGCTCCCGCCGGGTCTTCTTCGAGTACCGTTGAAACTCCGCTTGATGGGCCAACGTCATCTGCCGCATGCGTGATCGATCTCCTTGACCACACACTACCCGTTCGCGCTGTGGATCGGGAGATTTTCAGAGGTTCCCTAGGCGGCACCGGCACGGCAAGTGTCACGGTGACGGCCAGCAACGGTTACTCGGGAGCGGTTACGCTGAGCTGCACGCTGACCGGACTCCCCAGCCAAAATGCGGTGAATTATCCGACGTGCAGCGGCAACCAGACGGTGACGCTGGGGCCGGCCAGCACCAGCGGCACGGCTCAGTTCACAATCACGACCACCAAAGCAGGCGCCTTCCTCCAGCGGCCGGCACTGGGTCCAGGAAAGGGCTGGCTGGGCGCGGGCAGCGGAGCGGTGCTGGCGTTCGTCGTATTCCTGGGAATTCCGGCGCGGCGACGGAGCTGGCGCGCCATGCTGGGCATGATCGCCTTCGCGTTGGCGCTGGGAAGCTTTACGGCCTGCGGCAGCGGCGCGACTGCGGTTCCGCCCAACAATGGTGGCGGGGGCAACACGGGCGGCGGAGGAACCAGTTCGACGCCGGGTACAACCACCGGGACCTACACGTTCACGGTATCGGCATCGGGGATCCCAGCGCCTCAGCCCGCGGCGGCTACACAGACCTTCTCGGTGACCGTGCAGTAGCGGTACCTCTGAACAGAGAAAAGCCTGGACCCCGCGTGGGGTTCAGGCTTTTTTAGTGTGTGGAGCTTCCGGGTGGTGGAAATGCAGCGATTCAACGCGAGCGACGCCGGTGGGAACTGCTCTTTGCCTGGCGCGAGAGGGCGGCATGGCTCGCCGTATTTTTAGGCTCGCGCTTCAGCGCCTTGGCGCGGGCGCGGCTGCGCGGCGAGTTACTGGATTTGTGTTTGTGCTGCGGCTCATGCTGGCCCTTCTCGTAGTCGCGTTCCGCTTTCTTGCGGGTGCCAGCGCTGGTGGCGCCTTTCTTGGGCGGTTTCACCGGAATCCCTGCGCGCCGCGCCTCGCTGAGACCGATGGCGATGGCCTGCTTTGGCGAGCGTGCGCCGTGTTTGCCCTGGCGCACGTGATGAATCTCCTCGCGTACAAACTCGCCCGCCGCAGTCGAGGGCTTCTTGCCTTCGCGCAAATCCCGCTTGGCTTTCTCGACGACTCTTTTCTCCGGCATGGCTTCCTCCCTGTGGATTGAGTAGTTGCAGCGTGCGATGCGGGATTGCGCTGGAGGGGATGCCTTCGCGGGACAGCCTAGCTATGCCGCTTGAAGTATTGAATCTCGCGTTCGTGCTGCTGCGCCTGTTCGCGCGTGTCGAAGGTACCCAGGTTGCGACGCCGGCCGGTGCGCACGTTCTTCTTACGCGAGTAAATGCGAAACTGCCCGGATTTGAGTTTGCGAATCATGCGACGTGGGATGCGCCGACCTGGCGGGCGGAGGTCTGTGCCGCGGGATTCTCGGGCATCTTTACGGGAGCAGGAAGAGGCATCCGCCGAGCAGTACGAAGCCCACCATGCACCAGACCACGTAGTCACCGGGATGGCCGCTCTGCAATTTGCGCAGCGGGAACATGGGGCCTTCCAGGTGTGTGGCGCCGCGGAATCCGCGCGGCAGGGCGAGATGGAAGACGGCCCAGGAGGCGAGCAGAAGTGCGCAAACAACCGCGATGGCGCCGTGCATCAGGGTGGAACCGAGATCGCTGTGCGGCGCGGAGGGCAAGACGTAATGCGTGGGCTGGGCGTAGATGCGCGCGATGTAGAGCGACTGCGCCAGAAAGCGATGCGCGGCGTTGAAGAACCACCGGCCGAAGCCCGGGATGCAGGCGGGCGCGGCGGAGAGGGCGATGCAGAGGGCGGCGGGGAGGAACATGCGCGCCGGGATACGATGCTGTTCTTCAGGACCGTCGGGGGCTTCGTCGATCTGCGCGGCGCGATCGGCGGGTCCCGCGTCGCCCAGGCCGAAGAATACCCTCATGCCCACCCGCAACACGGCGGCGCCGGTCATGGCGCTGGTGAAGAAAAACATCAGCGTCACCCACAGGTGCAGGGCGTGCGCGTGGGTGGCGGACTCGATGAGGTCTTCGCCGTTGGAGAGGCCAAAGGGCGGCAGGGCCGCAAGCGCGATGCCGCCCAGCAGCCACAGCGCAGCCGTGAAGCGCAGCGACCGGCCGCGCTTGAAGAGTTGCGGTTCGCTCATACTTTGCAGGCGGTGCAGCAGGATGCCGGCGGTGAAAAACAGCCCCGCCTTGGCCATGGCATGCGCGAAGAGATAGGTGAGCCAGCCGGTGATCGCAGCGGGAGTGCCGATGGCGACGCCCAGCAGCATGGCCCCGCCGTGGCTGATGGTGGAGAAAGCAAGGACGCGCTTGAGGTGATGCTCGGCAAAGCACATCAGGCCGCCCCACACCACGGTGAGGCTACCGAGCAGCAGAAGGGTGGAGCGAAAGGCGGAGTGGGGCTGCAACAGACTCTGGCCGAACATCACCGAGGTCATGCGCAGCACAGCGAAGGCGCCCAACTCAACCATGAGTCCGGAGAAGAGCACGCAGACCGGAGTGGGCGCCACGGAGTGGGCATCCGGAAGCCAGAAGTGGAAGGGCGCGATGGCTGCCTTGATGAGAAATCCAGAGCAGAGAAATGCGGCGGCGGCAATCACCAGCAGATCGTGACGCGAGCCGAGCAGGAAGCCGATCTGCGCCATGTTGAGCGCGCCGGTAACGGCGTAGACCAGTGCGATTCCGGTAAGGATGAGGAATGCGCCGACGGTGTTGGTGACGGCGAAGTTGAAGGCGCCCTGCAACGGCGCGGGCTCGTGGGTTTTGAGCCCGCACAGAGCAAAGGCGGCGGTGCTCATCAGTTCGAAAAAGACGAACAGGTTGAAGAGGTCGGCGGTCATGGCGAACCCGCACATGGCGGCCATGAAGATGAGCATGAGCGGCTGAAAGAGATCGCGGCCGCTGTCGGTGATGCGCCAGGAGTAGATGAAGCCGAGCAGGGTGAGCAGGCAGGCGAGGGTAGCCAGCCCCGCTCCGACGGGATCGACTTCAAAGCCGATGCCGACCACTATGCGACCGCGCGGAAACCAGTTGCCGAACCAGTAGACGATGTTGCTGTGCCAGGAGCCGCGCAGCAGCGCTGCGCAGAGCCAGAGGTTCGCTGCCGCGGTTGCTGTGGCGATCAGGTCGGCCAGCCAGCGGCGCAGGAACTTTCTCAGGCCGGCGAGGAATGCGGCGGCGACCAGCGGCACGGCGATGGGCAATGCTGGAGAGGGCGTAATCATTCAACCGCGCATCAATCGCAGATCGTCGGGCGAGAGGGTGCCGGCCTTTTCATAGGCTTTAACCACCATGGCCAGCAGCAGCGCCATCACAGTGGCTTCCACCACGACGTCGGTGAGCATTAGCGCCTGCACGATGGGATCCACCGTAGTAATGCCTGGTGAGATGTCGGCGAAGACCGGCGCTGCGCCGCCGGTGCGGAAGCCGATGTTGAGCAGCAGAACGTACGTGGAGGTCTGCACGACGGCAAGGGAGATGACCGTGTGCACCAGGTGGCGGCTGGTGGCGATGCCGTACAGGCCGCAGAGGAAGACCCAGCCGGCCACGAGGAAAGGGAAGATATGCGCAATCTGGCTCATCCGCCTTCTCCTGTCTCGGAGACGATTTCTTCCAGGTAGGTGTAGCCGAGCATGAGGAATGCCGCGGTAACCTCCAGGCCCACGCAGGCGCTGATGGCGGCAATGGTCCCGGAGGAGAAGACGTCGCCGGTTTTGCCCAGCGGCATCCAGTTGGTGAGAAAGGGCGCAGAGAAGAGGAAGGCCGAGAGGCCGATGGCGGCATAGCCGGCGGCGCCGAGCGCGTCCAGTGCCTCTACGATGGGGTGCGAGGTGATGCGCTTGAAGACGCGGAAATCCTCGGCGATGTAGATGAGCATGGAAGCGGTAGCGAGAATGACGCCGCCCTGGAAGCCGCCTCCCGGGGTGAGCTGTCCGTGGGTCGTCATATACAAGCCGAAGACCAGCAGCGCGGCGTAGCTGCCGGCAGCGCCGAAGCGGGTGGCTTGTCCCATATTGCCGGTCCGCGAGATGCCTTTGTTCTTTTCGGGATCGCGCAGCAGCAACATGACGCCCAGCACCGAGGTGAAGAGGATGAACTCTTCGCCCAGTGTGTCGAAGCCGCGGTAGTCGTAGTCGATTGCATTCACCACGTCGGTGGTGTGGCGCTGAAAGACCGAGGAGGTGGCCATCACGTCGCCGTAGGGGCCGCGATAATGACCCCAAGGCGGAAGATTGCGGACCGCCAGGAAATAGAGACAGGCGAAGCCAGCGGCGGCCAGAAAGAAGATGCGTATGCGCCAGGCCCCGCTCATTTCGCCTCCTGCTTCTTCTTCTGCTGCTCGCTGCTGTGCTTCATGCGCGCCAGCGCCAGCATGACCATCAAGGGCAGAGCGACCGCGCCGACTGCGATCTGCGAGAGCGCCACGTCGGGCGCCTGGAAGACGAAGAACATGACAGCCAGCAGCAGGCCGTAAAAGCTGAGAGCGAGCACCTGGCAGGTGGTATCGCGGGTACGCACCACGCCGAGCGCGGTGATGCCGACCAGCAGAAGGATCAGATAGCGGAAGACGATCATTGCGGCTCGCTCCCATCAAGGTAATCAATGCGGTCGCCCTGCCGCGGCTGCCAGTGGCCGAGTTTGCGGACTCTGAAGGCGCGCGCGGTGGCATGGGCCACGATCGAGTTGGAGGCCAGCAGAAACAGGGCGATGAGTGCAGCCTTGAGCGTGGCCACCGACCAGCCAGTCACACACCAGACAGCCAGCGGCAACAACGGCGCGGCAATGCTGCTGGGCAACGAGACATAGTGCAGCGCCTGGGTGGCATTGCGCATGCGCAACATGCCGATGCAGCCCAGCCAGCAGGTGAGCGCGAGCACGGCGAGCACCGCATTCTGAAGCCAGTCGATCACAGATGCTTCTCCAGGAAGCGGGCGAAGACGAGCCCTCCACCGAGCGTGAGGATGGCCAACGTCAAGGGCAGGTCCATGAAGACCAGGCGGTTGGTTGTAACGGCGAACAGGGCGAGCACAAAGGTGACGATCACGCTGCTCATTTCCAGGCCCACCATGCGCTTTTCCGGCGATCCGCGGAGGCACATGATGGCGCAGGGCACGAGACAAGCGGCTACTGCATAGGTTGCCGTCTGCCATGCATTCATGCGCACGCTCCAAGATCCCGCGCGGTTTTGGGGATATCGCTGGGAGCGAGCTGATGAAAGATCATCAAGCCTTGCTCCGGATCGATGCCGATCACAATGGAATTGGGCGCAGCGGTGTTGTAGACGATGGCCAGCACGCGCCGCAGCGTGCCGCGCGGGCTGTGGCGGATCTCGAATGGGCACACGCGGAACAGGGAACCGGCATTCCGTTTGCCGAGCAGATCGAGCGCGAGCACGCGAAGGATGGCCCAACTGTCACTGAGGATGTACCAGGGAACGCGCCAGCCGCTGAGATAATCGGCAACGGTGCCGTGGGCTTTCAATCCCATGGCACGCCAAGTGAGCAGGCTGGCTGCGGCGGCAACCAGGGCGCAGGCAATGCCCAGGACGCACTCGTCAAATTCGAAGGTGCCTACGTAGGCCAGCCAGGCGAGGTACGCGAAGGCAGCGACGCCCAGCGACCATAGACTCCAGCCGGCTTTTCTCATGGCGCCTCCGCAAGCGGCTTTGCTTGCTCAACTCCTTTGGATGCTTGGCGAACAGCGGAGGTGGTCCTCTCGCAGGCGCGACGCCAGGCCTCGGCAACCGCTGCCGCACAGCGGCCATCCCATCCCGTTGCGGAGAAAGTGTTGATGAGCACAACGCGCAAAGCATCGCACCCCAGAAAAGGCGCGGGCACGCTGGCCATTGTTGTGGAGACTCCGCGGGGGAGCCGCAACAAGTACAAGTACGAGGAAAAGAGCGGCCGGATGAAGCTCTCGAAGGTGATGCCCGAGGGCATGATGTTCCCGTACGACTTCGGTTTTGTGCCCGGCACGATTGGTGAGGATGGCGATCCGCTGGATGTGCTGGTGCTGAGCGACGCGCCGACGTTCGCCGGGTGCGAGGTGGATTGCCGCCTGATCGGCGTCCTCGAGGCCGAACAGACCGAGCAGGGGAAGACGAAACGCAACGACCGGATCATCGCGGTTGCGGAAGTCTCGATTCTTTACTCAGGGGTCCGAGAGATTGAAGAACTCGATCCCACGTTGCTGCGCCAGATCGAAGCGTTCTTTGTGAATTACCAGAAGGTGCGGGATATCGGGTACAAGGTGATTGCGCGCAAAGGCTCGCGCGCAGCGCAGGAACTGGTGAAGGCGGGACGGAAGAACTAGAAGTTGCGATCAGCCGAGGAATCGCATGAGTCCGCGCGGCGTGAGGTCCGGGGCAAGGAATTTCTGCTTCTGACCAAGCGCGCCGCAGAGTGCCTCGGCGGCCAAGTGCCCGCTGCGCGCGGCGCTCTCCATGGTGGAGGGCCAACCGGTGTGGGTCCAGTCGCCGGCCAGGAAGCTATGGGGCCAAGGGCTGTCGGCAGCAGCCGGCCGGAAGGCGTCGATGCCTGGCGGTACGCCGAAGGTGGCGCGTACCTCCTTTACCAGCGCCGCTTTGACCAGCCGGGCAGAATGAACAGCGGGGAAGAACTCGGCGAGCTCACGCAGTGTGAGTGCAATGGCTTCGTTCCGTTCTCGCGCGGCGTAGACGCGGGATGCGCTGACCTCAACCTCAATGTAGCTGCCGTCAGTCTTGCGCCAGGGTTGGAGCTTGCTGCGGTTGAAGAGCCAGTGGACCTCGCGATCGAGCATCACGGCGTGGTCCAGTTCGGTGATCTCGCGGTCGAACCAGAGGTGGGCGCTGCAGATGGGCCAGTGCTGGTGGTGCCCGATCTGGCGCAGCAGCACCTCGACGCCTGGTGCCGGCGGCATCTGCGGCAGCAGCTTGGCCATCGCCTCGAAGGGAAGCGCGAGAATGAGGTAGTCGGCGGTGACAGTCTCAGTGCGCGCGACTACCGTCCACTGAGAAATTTGCTGGTTCCATTCCAGCCGCTCGACGTTGGAGTTCAGGTGGACGGAGGAGCCATTCTTGCCGAGCAGGCCGGCGACGCCGGCATAGAGTTCGCTTAGCGGAACGGAATTGATGCCCATGCGGCCAGCTTCGGCGGAGTTCATGAAGAGCTCGCGGATGACCTTGGCTGCGTAGGGGACGGCGATCTGGTCGATGTCCGCGTTCAGCGCGCTGGCGATCACCAGCTTCCAAAAGCGCTCGACGGCGCCGGGGGATTGGCGATGACGCGCGAGCCATGCGGCAAGGGACTCGGTGCCGGAATTGCGAGGGTCGAATCTCAGGATTGCGGAGAACGCGCGGGCGAGGGAGAGCTTGTCCTGGAGTGTGAATGCTGAGGAGGTGAGCAGGCGCGGCAAGCCATGCAAAGGAGCCGGCAGCGGCGAGGGGCCGAGCGTGGAGCGCTGGCCGCCCGGCTCGATCATGGTCATGTCGCTGGTCCAGTGGATTTTCTCAATGGCTCCGATGCGACGGTAAAAGGCGAGGAGGTTGGTGCAGCAGCCGAACAGCACGTGCTGGCAGTTGTCGATGACTTCGTTGACGCCGGGGTGCAGATACGAACTGGCGCGCCCGCCGAGGTAGCCGCGGCGCTCGATGAGATGCACCTGGAGTCCGCTCCCGGCGAGAGCAAAGGCCGCCGCCATTCCGGCGACGCCGCCGCCGAGGATAGCCACCGACTTCACATCGCGTTGCAGGGGAGCGTTCATCCGAAAGCTCGGGCCCAGGCCATGCGCGCCATGCCGACCATGAGGATGGCCATCTTTTGCACGGTGGGCACGCTCGCGCGACGCGAGAAAACGTCGTAGTCGGCCGCTTCGATGCGCTTGAGCAACGCGTGATAGATGGTGACCAGCACCCACAGCGCGGGCCGGCTTTCGCGATGGATGAGCGGGATCAGGGTCTGCGCCGACTGGTAGTAATTCTCCGCGCGGCGGGCATACTCGGCCAGCAGCTCGCGTTCGGCGGGGTTCGGCGGAGCCTTGGGCAAGCGGTGCAGCAGCGCGCCCACGGTCAGGCTCTGCGCCTTGAGGTCCTCTACGGCCAGATAGACGCGGTTGCGTGCGGCATCCTCGGGTACATCGCGCAGAATGTTGGTGAGCTGGAAGGCGATGCCGGTTTCTTCCGCAAGTTGCTCAGCGATCGGATCGGAGTAGCCAAAGATGCGAATGGAGACCAGGCCCACCACGGAAGCGACGAGATAGCAGTAGCGGTAGAGCTCGGGGAAGGTGGCGTAGGTGTCCGGCTCGCCGGTTCCCGCGCGGTCCAGGTCCATGGAGACGCCGTCCACCAGTTCCTCGAGCAGCTTGAGGGGAATCTGGAAGCGCTGGGTGGCATCGTAAGCGGCAACAAAGGCCGGATTGGCAGACGAGCCGCCTTTGCAGACGATGCGCCACTCGGCCAGCCAGGCTTCCAGATTGCGGCGGCGCTGGTCGCGGGAGATGGACTCGTCGTCGGCCAAGTCGTCTGCCTGGCGCATGAAAGCGTAGATCGCGCAGATGCCGTCACGGCGCTCGCGGGTCAGCGCCCGGAAAGCGTAATAGAAGTTCTTGGCCTCGCGGCGCGCGATGGTGCGGCAGGCGGCGTAGGCCTGATCGAGAGACGCGGGGGGCGCGGATTGCGGCAAGGCTGCGGTCACAGGGCTGCGAAGCTCAATGCGATTTTACCGTGCGCAGCAGCCTTATTTGCCGAGGCGGAGGAAGGGGAGCGCTTTGGCGCTGAGGGCTCGGAAGGCGAGTGCCATTTTGGCCGGCTTGGAGATGGCCGGCCGGGCGCTGAGCACATCGTAGTTGCGGCGCTCGATGGCGCGCAGAATCTCCAGGCCGCCGCGGCTGAAAAGGTCGAGATCGACGGCCAAGTCGCGCTGCACGCGCCCGATCAGCGGCAATCCCTCGAGGAAGAGCGAGCGCGCGAAGTCCACTTCCTTCTTCATCAGGGCACGGAAGGCGGGGGTGGCTGCGCCGGAGGCAATGGTCTCGTCGCTCACGCCGTGGGCGCGCATGTCGGCCTGGGGCAGGTAGACGCGGCCCTTGTCCCAATCCACGCGCACGTCTTGCCAGAAGTTGGCGAGCTGGAGCGCCGAGCAGGTGGCGTCGGAGAGGCGGAAGTTCTCGTCACTGACGTCGCCGCAGGCATAGAGCACCAGCCGTCCTACTGGATTGGCGGAGTAGCGGCAGTAGTCCAGCAGGTCCTGCATGGTCTCGTAGCGGGTCACCGTCTGGTCCTGGCGGAAGGCGGTCAGCAGATCGGCGAAGGGCTCTTTGGGAATTGCGCAGGCGCGGATGGTTTCGGCGAGCGCCACGAAGACGGGATGCCGCGCGCTGCCTGCATAGCAGGCGTCGAGCTCGTTGCCCCACAGATCGAGGAGGGCCAGCGCCGCGGCGGTGTCGGGGACTTCGTCGCCCAGGTCGTCGGAGATGCGGCAGTAGGCGTAGATGGCGTGGAAGTGCGGCCGCATGCGCTCGGGAAGAAACCAGGTGGCGACGTGGAAGTTCTCGTAGTGGGTCTCGGCCAGATGCCGGCACCAGGCCAGGGCTTCGGCGAGGGTAGGCGTCTTCTCCGGGATGCGATAGGAGGCCGGCAGCGCGGCCCAGCCACGGGCCAGCAGGTCGGATTGGGCGGCGGTCGGCATGGGTCTATTTTAGCGGCACCTGCGGTGCGGCAGACGGCGCTTGCGCGCCAGGTGGTTCGTCATGGCGCCCGAGATCACCCGCCACCCGGTTCATTGGCGCTCACCCGGTTCAGGGAAGCCAGAAAGTGTTCGTAAGGCATCCCAATCAGGATCCTGGGCCGTATGAATCTCAATCAGACAGAATGCCGGGCGCTCAAGGTCCTCCGCCGTGGCGGACAGCGGCGAAGGGACCTAACCCGCCTTTGCCGACTCGCCGACCCGCTGATTTACGGCACGATCGCAGTCTTGATCTCGGTGGAGCGGTTCATCAGCGTTTCGAAGACCCGGTTCAGCTCGTAGAGGTGGGCGCGGCCGGTGATGAAGGCGCTGGCCTGGAAGCGGCCGTCGGCGATCAGATCGAGCGCCTTGCGGCAGATCTCCGGGGTGTGATGGAAGGTGGCGCGCAGGGTGATGTCGCTGTAGTGGAGGCGATTGGTATCGAGCGAAACGTGCGTGCCCGCCGCGCAGCCGCCGAAGAAGTTCACGGTGCCGCCCTTGCGGACGAGCTCGACGGCTTCCTGCCAGGCCTCGGGGACGCCGACGGCTTCAATGGCGATGTCGACGCCGCGGTTGTTAGGGGTGAGCGCGCGGGTGGCTTCGACCGCCTCGGTGATGCTGCGGGTCTGGACCACATGGGTTGCGCCCAGCAGCTTGGCTGCCACCGCCTGTCCCTCACGGCGCACCAGGGCGATGGTTTCATAGCCGGCCAGCGCCGCCACGTGCAGAATCATGAGGCCGAGGGGGCCTCCGCCAATCACCGCGATGGTGTCGCCGGGGCGCGGACCGGAGTCTTCAAACCCGTGCACGGCGCAGGCCAGCGGCTCAGTGAGCGCCGCATGTTCCAGGGGTACACCCTTGGGAACGACGTGCGTATTCTTGGCGACGATGCGGGCGGGAACGCGAATGAACTCGGCATAGGCGCCGTTGTTGAAGAGCAGGTCGTCGCACAGGTTCTCCTGCCCGCGGGAGCAGTAGTAGCACTCGCCGCAGGGGGCGGAGTTGAGGGCCACGACGCGATCGCCGGGCCGGAAAGCCGTCACTCCTTCGCCTGCCTCCACGACTGTGCCGGCCATCTCGTGGCCGAACAGGGCAGGGGGGACGATCATGCGGGCGTGGTAGCCGCGACGAAAGACCTTCAGGTCGGTGCCGCAGGTGAGCGCGGCGCCCACCTGGACGACGAGCTCGCCGGGCCCGGCGCTGGGAACCGGCACATCCTCGATGCGGACGTCTTCGCGGCCGTGGAGGACGGCAGCCTGCATGGTGCGTCCGCCGTGGAGGAAGCGACTCTCAACGGTGCGGCGGCCGCGGCTGACGGCAGTTTCCACCTTCCTGCGCCCTTCCACAACGACCGTCTCGACGGTGTTAAAGCCGACTTCGACGACCGTTTCGACCTTGTTGAGGCCTTCCTCGACGACGTTTTCGACCTTGCGGCGTCCTTCCTCGACTACGGTTTCGACCGTCTTGCGGCCGCGCCGGATCGCATCTTTTACCGTCTTAGGCATCGAAGTCTCCTACAGCGCGCCAGCGCCAGACACAGGTTCCACCATGATCTTCATGGACCCGGGCCGGGGGTTGGATGCAACTTCAATACCTGCGACGGCTTCTTCGAGCGGGAAACGATGCGAGATGAGCTGCGTCAGATCGAATCCGTTGCGGTAGCCGTCGAAGACGAGGCCTGTGACCTCGTCGAGGATAGAGAAGGAAGATGAATAGGAACCGAGAAGGGTTTTCTCGTCGACGCAAACTGCGGCGGGATCGATGATTGCCTCCCCGTGCTGGGTCTGGGCAAAGAGCATGACCTTGCCGCCCGGCCGAGCGGCATCCATGGCGGTGCGGATGAGGGCGCTGCCTGCCACGCACAGGATGACGGCATCGGCGCCGCGGCGCTCGGTGGCGGCCATCACGCGATCGATGACGTTCTCTTCGCCGGCATGAATCGGCTCGTTGAGCCCAAACTGGGCGGCAACGGCATGCCGCTCGGCGAAGAGATCGGAGGTGAGCACGCGGGCGCCGGTTCTGCGCGCCAGCGCGGCGTGCATGAGGCCGATGGGGCCCTGGCCGATCACGAGAACGGTGTCGTCCGCCTGCAGATTGAGCATCTTGACGCCCTTCATCACGGTATTCAGCGGCTCGATGAAGGCGGCCTGCTCAAAGGGGATGCCGTTGGGAATGCGCACCACTCCGCGGTTGCGGACCACGAAGTCCATGACGCGGATGTAATGAGCGAAGCCGCCGCCCGAGGGCTCGAAGCCCGCGGTGACGCCGGTCTTCTTGTAGAGCGGGCACTGCGCGGGCGTTCCCTTGCGGCAGTAATAACATTCGCCGCACGGTACGTGGTGAAAGACCATCACGCGGTCGCCCACGGCATAACCGGTTGCGCCTTCGCCCACCGCTGCCACCACGCCGGCCATCTCGTGGCCGAAGATGCGGGGAGCCGAGTGCGAACCCATGTGGATCTTCTTGAGGTCTGTGCCGCAGATGCCGCAGGTGGCAATCTTCACCAGGAGTTCGCCGGCGCCGATGCCGGGAACGGGGACCGTCTCCAGGCGCACGTCGTTGATGCCGCGATAGACGGCGGCGCGCATGGTGCTGGGAAGCGGGGAATCGATGGGAAGGGCCGGAGTGGAGATCTGGGTTGCCATGCCTGTGCGTGTGACCTCGTTCACGAGAGAAAAGCGCGTAGCGACTCCGCGATGTTTTGGGAAGCCTGCTTACTATTTTCGCCCATTCGGATGAGCGCGGGCCAGTAAATCGGGCGCAGCGCGGCAAACAGGACAAACCGGGCGGTCTGGAAGTGCCCGGAGAGGTCGATGAAGCGATTGAAGTCGGGCAGGCGGTCGTGCAGGCCGTCGCTCACGCCCTTGATGCAGTAGAAGGGGATCTCGCGCATGGCCGCCAGGCGGGCGATGGCGGCAGCCTCCATGTCCACCAGTGCTGCATTGTAAGTTGCCGCCAGGCGCAGTTTTTCCGGCTCTTCGGCCACTATGGGGCTGGTGGCCAGCCAGAGGTCGCCGGCGCCCGCATCGCAGCGGAAGCGCTCGCCGGTGCGCACGTCGATGACGCCGGCCAGGTTGTGGGCGCTGCCGGGAGCAGCCTCCTCGGTGAGCGCGCCGGCCCAGCCGACGGAGAAGACCAGATCGATGGGTCCTCCGTCTTCAATGGCGGCGAAGGCGCGCGTGGCTGCGGGCTGGCCGGCCCCGGCACAGGCGGCGATCCACTCGTCCTCTTCATTGCGCTCGGCCCAGAACTCTATGCCATTCCGGGTGCTGTGCGGCCAACCCTGCACCAGCGGCTTCAGCTCTCTGGGGAGTGCGGCGACAATGGCGGTGCGCGTCATGCGGCGGGTGCGTGATCCTGGACGATTTTGGATATGGGGCATGAAATGAGCCATGCCACAAAGACATTATGGCGCGTAGCCGTGGCTGCGGAACCAGTCGATGGCGGCGCGCATGGCCGGGTAAACCGGCAGCACACGGAAGCCCAACTCCTGTTCGGCGCGCGCGCTCGAGGCGAACATCTTCTTGCGGCCCATGCGCACCTCTTCGAGCGTGGCCCTCGGCTCTTTGCCGCGAATGCGGCCGGTAATCAACTCTTCAAAAAACGCATATGTGGCTGCGACGGCAAAGGGGATCTTGATGGTGGGCGAAGGGATGCCGGTGATGGCCGCCATCTTGTCGAGGATCTGCTTAAGGGTCAGGTTTTCGCCGCCCAGGATGTAGCGCCGCCCGGGCGTGCCTTGCGTCAGGGCCAGCACGTGCGCGCGCGCCACCTCCGCAACATCCACGAGGTTCAGGCCGGTGTCTACGTAGGCGGGGAACTTGCGGTTGAGGAAGTCGACGAAGATGCGGCCAGTAGGCGTGGGCTTTACGTCGTGCGGCCCGATGGGCGTGGTGGGGTTGAGGATGATGACCTGCTGACCATCCTGGGCCGCGGCGATGGCGTGTTGCTCGGCCATGAACTTGGTGCGCTTGTAGTGGCCCACCATGTCGTCCAGCGAGACCGGGGTGTCCTTGTCGCTCAACATGCCGGTGGTGAAGAAGTGCATGGTCGCCACCGAAGAGGTGTAGACCACGCGCCGCACGCCGGCATTGCGCGCCGCAAGCAGCAGGTCGCGGGTGCCGTCCACGTTGGCACGGTACATGGAGTCGGGATCGGGAATCCAGAGGCGGTAGTCGGCGGCGACGTGCACCACCGCATCGCATTCCTGGAGCGCCGGCGCGTAGGTTTCGGCGCGCATCAGGTCGCCGACCACGGTGTCGCCTTCGATACCTTCCAGGTTGCCGAGGTTGCTGCTCTTGCGGACCAGCAGGCGCAGTTCTGCGCCCTCCGCGGCCAGGGCGCGGGCAACGTGATAGCCGACAAAGCCGGTGGCGCCGGTGACGAAGACCTTCATTCGAGCTTCCATTGTAGACGCTTGGCTCTAGCGGGCAGGTTGCGAGTGATTGCCAATTATTGCCAATAAGGCTAGGATCAGATCGGAGAGTTCCTATGCCGACGCGCAACATCAATCTGACTCCGCAGATGGACAAGTTTGTCGAATCCAAAATTCGCAAGGGCGAGTATGCCAACGCCAGCGAGGTGCTGCGGGCGGGACTGCGGGCGCTCGAAAAAGGCGAGCGAGAAGACGAAATTAAGCTCCAGGCTCTTCGCGAGGCAATCCTTGCCGGCGAGGTAAGCGGCGTCTTCGAGGGCGACATCGTCGAGGACATGAATGCGTATCTGAAGCAGCTCGCGGCCGGAAAAAGCGTTGCCTAGATACCGGCTGGCCAATCGAGCCCGCGCCGACCTCAGAGAGATCGCGCGCTACACATTCCACGCCTGGGGACTCGAGCAGGCACAGCGCTATACCAGGGATCTCTTGCAGTGTTTCGAGAGGATCGCCGAGCTACCCCTGCTTGGCAGGCCTTGCGATCGGGTGCAGAAGGGCTACCGCCGCCTGGAGCACGGACGGCACGTCATCTTCTACCGGCTTGATCGACAGGGTGTCTTCATCGCGCGCATTCTGCATCAGCGCATGTTGCCGGATGAGCGAGTCATGGACCAGTCCTAGCGCGCACCGGCGGCGCTTCCGAGTCTCAAAAGCGACAGCCGGGACGCCCGGGCTAGTCGATCTTTTCCGGCTCCAGCGCAATGTTCTTTTCGCCGGCCGCCTTGCGCTCGTTGTAGGCCTTCACCCAGTCTTCCCAGTGCTTGCCGGCGGCGCGGTCTTTTCCGGTGAACTCCAGGCGCGCAATCTGGTCGTAGGCCAGCTTCTGCTTGCCGTCCACATTGGGCTCGAAGTACTGCACCCAGGAGTCGGCCAGCTTGGCGCCGGTGTGGCGGTTGAAGATGTAGGCCTCGATCTTCTTGCCGGCCCTGGTGGTGATGGTCACGTCGCCGCGGTAGTCGAAGGCCTTCTCCAGCGCGTTCTTCAAGTCGTCTTCGCTGGCCAGCTCGGGCACCCAGCCTTCGAGCTGTTCGTGCTCGAAGCCGGGAGCGAGTTCGAGCGATTCGATCTGTTCGAGCGTGTACTTCTGGACTTCGGCGGTCATGGCGGCCTCGACGGCGGGTGAGTTAGCGGTTGGGTGTTTTGGTTTCCCAAGTCCCCAAAATCGGGGGACCTGGGCACCCGGCGTTAGCGAGTCAACCTTCGAACTTGTGGTCTCCCAGGTCTCAAAAGCGAGACCTGGGGCACCCGGCGGAATTCTGTGCGGGTCTGGAGACCCGCATGACAGCCGGTCTGGAGACCGGCGCTACATCCTACAGCTTGGCCATCTC
>DAIDLI010000199.1 GCA_027449545.1 Acidobacteriaceae bacterium
TGAGGCTGCGCGAAGGATGGGGCACCGAAGGTCATGCGATCACAAAACCCGAAAATTTGAGCGGGGCACCTGCCCACGAAGATCGGCGCGGAAGGTGACGGGAGAAACAACCGCAGATCCTTCGGCTTCGCTCAGGATGACAGTGGTGGCAGGGGGATTCGTGTGCTTCTGACGCGGCTGAATTCGAAGTCTCCCAGGTCTCAGAATCGAGACCTGGGGCACCCCAAGATCAGGCGCGGCGGGCTTTGAACTCGTCGCCCACCTTGGCGGTGGCGCTTCCATCCAGCAGCCTGGCGGCGCAGGGGAAGACCACGTCCTCTTCCAGGCGGATGTGCTCGCGGTAGATGCGTTCCAGGCGCGTGACCACCGCGCGCAGCCGGGTGCGGTCGGCGCCGTGCAATCCTTCTTCGGCAATCCAGCGCGCGTAGAGCTCGGCGCACTCCTTATGCAGCGCTTCGGTCTCCTGGTGTTCGCCCTCGAGGCGGTCGACCTCGACCATCACGGCAGCATGGGCGCTGCGCAGGCGGGGGAAGATGGACTCCTCCTCATCCTTGTTGTGGCGCGGGCCGGATTCCTGGAAGTATTTGAGCGCGGCCTCCACGGCTTCGGTTTCCTCGCCGCTCAGGGTGCGGCCTTCGGCGCGCTCGGCCACCCAGGAGAGGATGCGGATGAAGCGCTCGATCCTGCGATGGCAGTCGGCGAGCATGCCGATGGGGTCATCGAATCCGCTGTCGGGCTTGGCGCCAATTTGCACAGGCATGGTGGACCTCCTCATGCGCCCTGCAGAACGTGGAGCGAAGGCGCGCGCCGTGCGTTCTGAGGCGATTGTACATAGCCGCGGGGAACGTAGGAGCAGCAGGGCTCCTCGGCAAAGGGATCGCCGGTGAGCGCATAGGCGCGGGCCCGCGAACCGCCGCAGATCTTGTTGAACTCGCAGGCGCCGCATTTGCCCTTGAGCTTGCCGGGATCGCGCAGCTCGATGAAGAGCGGCGACTCGCGATAGATGCTCGCCAGCGTCTCGTTGCGCACATTGCCGGCCGTGAAGGGCAGGAACCCGCTGGGAAAGAGCTCGCCGGTGTGAGAGATGAAGACAAAGCCCTTGCCGTCGTTGAGCCCGCGCGGTGCGCGGCCGATGGTGTCGGGCAGCTTGTCCACCGGGGTTTCGATGACGCCGGTGCGACGCCGCACGGCGTGCTGCTGCACGAGATAACGGCGGTAGTGCTGCGCCTCGGTGGTCTTGATGTCGAACGACGCGGTCTTCGAAAGGGCGTGCAGGCGCGCAAAGACCGCTTCGAACTCCTCGGCGCTGAGCAACTCGTTGAGCTTGCCGCGCCCGGTGGGCACCAGGAAGAAGACGCTCCAGAGGGTGATGCTGAGCTGCTCCATGAGCGCGACGATGGCGTCGATCTCGCCGATGTTGCGGCGGCTGAAGGTGGTGTTGATCTGCACCGGCAGGCCGGCCTCGTTGGCCCAGCGCACGGCGTCCAGGGTGCGGGCGAAGGAGCCGCTCATGCCGCGCCAGGCGTCATGGGTGGCGGCGCTGGCGCCGTCCATGCTGACCGCCATGCGCGCCAGCCCAGCCTCCTTGAGGCGAAACACGACCTCGCGGGTGAGCAGCGGCGTGGCGCTGGGCGTGAGCGAGACGCGCACGCCCACCTTGCGCGCGTGGGCAATGAGCTCGAAGAGATCGGGGCGCTTGATGGGATCGCCGCCAGTGAGCACGAAGACGGGGACTTCGAGCGCGGCAATCTGGTTGATCAGGCTCTTCCCTTCCTCGGTGCTGAGCTCGCCGGGATGACGGTCGGGCTGGGCGGAGGCGCGGCAGTGCACGCAGGCCAGATCGCAGGCCTGGGTGACCTCCCAGATCGCGAGAAAGGGGCGCTCGTCAAAATCTGTGGTGTTGATCTGCGGCTTCATATTTTCCCATCAAAGCGCACCGCAGCCGGGATGGCAGTGACATAAGTCATTCCACCTGGGGGCCTGCGCGCCTTCCCTGTTATTTGCTTTCGTGCTCTCCCAGGTCTCAAAATCGAGACCTGGGGCACCCGGCGCGCCTTCCCTGTTATTTGCTTCCGTGGCTTCCCAGGTCCCCAGAAGCGGGGGACCTGGGGCACCCGGCTTTCGTGGTCTCCCAGGTCTCAAATGTGAAACCTGGGGCGCCCGGGCACCTGAGTTGGGGCGGGCTCACCGCCCTGCTATCTCGCTGGCTTGCTAGAATTCACCCGTGACCGAACGTACCGATCTGGCCGCGGTCCTGGGCAAAACCGGACTGCTCTCCAACCTTTCCCCGGCGGAGCTGCAATCGCTGGCGGCGCGCACCGTGCGCAAGCTGTTCAGCGCGGGCGAATGGCTCTTTGCAGAGGGCGAGCCCTGCAACGGGCTGCACATCGTGGCCCGGGGACGGGTGCGCATCTTCAAGACCTCCATGAACGGGCGCGAGCAGGTGCTGGCGGTGGAGGGGCCCGGCCGCACCGTGGCCGAGCTGCCCGTCTTCGACGGCGGACCCTATCCGGCCTCCGTGGTGGCGCTGGAAGATACCGAGATCGCCTTCATCTCGCAGCGCGATTTTCGCGCCTTCTGCATCGAGCATCCGGAGGTGGCGCTGAAGGTGCTGGCCGTAGTCGGGGCGCGGCTGCGGCAACTGGTGGGCATCATCGAGGAGCTGTCGTTTACCACCATCCGGCAGCGGCTGGCCTCGACCCTGCTGAAGCTGGCGCAGAGCCAAGGCACCAAGACCGCGCGCGGCGTGGAGTTTCGCCTGCCCGGCAGCCACCAGGAACTCGCCAACCAACTGGGCACCGTGCGGGAGCTGATCTCGCGCAACCTGATGCGCCTGCAAGCCGAAGGCCTGCTGGAGGTGGATGCGCGCGAGGTGGTGGTGAAGGATATGCAGGGTCTGGCGGCGGTGCTGGAGGCGCAGGGATAAGCGTGGCGCTTCCCAGATCTCAAAAGCGAGACCTGGGGCACCCCGCATCTTGGTCTCACAGACAATCTCGCGGGCTGTAGCTCCGCTATTCCAAACGGAGTGACATAAGTCGCTGTAGCGGTGGACGCGGTGCGGATACGGTGAGGGTGGAGCATTGCTATGACCCTCGCTGAAATGCCACTACGCCAGATCGCCGCCGAGATTCCGGCCGCCCTGCCTGTCTTCGACCGCTTCGGGATCGACCTGTGCCGGATGGGCGAGCAATCGCTCGCAGCGGCCTGCGCCGACCTGAAGCTCTCGACCGAGCAGGTCCAGGAGAAAATCGCGGCGCTGGCTCCTTCGCCCGAGTTCACCGATCCGGAAAAGTTCACGCTCACCCAGCTCATCCAACGCATCGTGCGGGTGCATCACCGGCGGGTGCGGCAGGATCTGCCGGCACTGGCGCTGATGGGCGCGCGGATGGAAGAGAGGCTGGCGGCGCAGCATCCTGAACTGTCGCCGCTGGCACGGCTGACCGCGCAACTGCATCGCGAGATGTTCGCGCACATCGGCCGCGAGGAGCAGGTGCTGTTCCCGTTCATCGTGCGCATGGAAGAAGAGCGACGCGTGAGCTATCCGGCCGGCGAGGGCAGCTTCCGCTCGCTGCGCAGCCCCATGGCGCGGATGCAGCAGAATCACGATACAGCCGGCGAGATCCTGGACGAACTGGAACAGCGCACGCATGGCTTCGCGCCGCCGCAACATGCCTGCCCCACGCGACAGGCCTTCTTCGCCGGGTTGCGCGACTTCCAGCGCGATTTTCGCGAGCACCTTCACCTGGAGGACGACATTCTGTTTCCCCGGGCACTGACGCTCGAAGGCCAGTTGCTGGCCGGGAGGCAAGCATGAACGCACACGCAATTCCCGTCGTGAATCGTTCCGTCGATCCGGCCATGGCGACCATCATGGCGCGGGAGCGGCAGAAGAGCCTGATGCTGCGCGCCTGGATCACCGTGGGGCTGTTCTACATGGCGCTACCGGGCACGCTGCTCGGCTTCTCGAACCTGATGGCGATCGCCACGCATCACGGGCTGGGCGCGCTCTCGCCCGCGTGGATTCAGGGCCACGGACATGCCCAGGTCTTCGGCTGGATCGGCAGCTTCATCCTGGGCATCGGGTTTTACTCTCAGCCCACCAGCAAAGATCGTTCGGTCATTCGCCTGCCGCTGGCCTGCTTTCTGCTGTGGACGCCGGGCGTGGCGCTGCGCTGGACCGCCAGCATCTACGGCTGGCACTGGCGCGTGCTGCTGCCGGTTTCGGCAGCGATGGAGGTGGCGGCTATCGTGCTGTTCCTGACCGCGGCTTCGCACCACAAGCTGCCCGAGAATGGCCAGAAGAGCACGCAGCGGCCCAAGGTGGAACTGTGGATGGCGACGGTGCTGGTGGGAACCGCGGGGCTGACCCTGATGGTGCTCTTCAACTTCGTGGAGTGCGTGCGGCTGAGCATGGAAGGCACGGCGCCGGCCTTTCCGCACGGACTCGATCAGCGCTACCTGGTCCTGCTTGCCTGGGGATTTCTGGTGCCCTTCGTGTGGGGCTTCTCAGCGCGCTGGCTGCCTACGTTTCTTGCGGTGCGCAGGCCCAGCAGCAAGTTGATGAAAGCGGCGCTGGCGCTGGCGATTACCGGGGTGCTCGCGGGGCTGGATGGGTTTGTGCTGGCCGCGACGATTCTGCTGCTGGCCAGCGCGGTGCTGATCGCTCCGGCGCTGCATCTGGTGGAGCGGCCGCAGGGCAAGGCGAAGGTCCAGGGGATTCATCCCAGCTTTCCGGTATTCGCGCGGCTGTCGTATCTCTGGCTAGTGATCGCGGCGGCATTGGGCGTATGGGCCGCGGTCGCGGATCAGCACGGCGGCATCTGGGGAGCGTCGCGGCACGCGCTCACGGTAGGCTTCGCGGCCAACATGGTGTTTGCGATCGGGCCGCGCATCCTGCCGCATTTTGTCGGAGTGCGCAAGCTGTTCAGCCGGCGATTGATGCTGCTGAGCCTGGTGCTGCTCCAGGTGGGCTGCACGCTGCGGGTCAGTTCGGAACCGCTGGCGTACGAGGGAATCGCGCAGTTCGCCTGGAAGACGCTGCCTATCTCCGGCATGTTCGAGCTGAGCGCGGTGCTGGTGTTCGCGCTGAACATGGGCATGACGGTGCTGGCGGGACAGTCGGCGTTTGCGGAGGCGCAGGGCTGAGGCTCTGCGCTGTGCATGTTGCGACGCAGGCCATCGCACCGGGGCTGAAGACTACGTTTTCGTAGCGAAGCTAACGCGAGTGATTTAAATCACTGTGCAGCGGTCTGCCGCAGGGTAGCTTACCTGAGTATCCCCACAATCCTTTTCCCACGCCGCAGAGAACCGCGGTAGAAGATTGCGCAAATTCCCCGGTGGGAGTGACTTTAGTCCCTGCTTCTTTTGAGGCTTCCCACTACCGTTACAGACAGCAGCAGATTGCCCTTCATTCGAGGTTCGAAATCATGAGTTACAAAAAATACTGGATCGCACTTGCGGTCGTCCTGGTCGGCTCCTTCGCTGTACTGGGAGGCGTAGGCCGCAAGATGATCAGCGAGGCTCCGCCGCTACCCGACGTCTACTCCACGAACGGGCAGCTGTTGTTCACCGGCAACACCATTACCAACGGCCAGGGCGTGTGGCAGTCCATCGGCGGCCAGGAGATCGGCACCGTCTGGGGTCACGGCGCGTACGTAGCGCCGGACTGGAGTGCCGACTGGCTGCACCGCGAAGCAAACATCCTGCTGGACCGCTGGGCGCAGGCGGATGGCGCGGCCAACTTTGCGGCGCTGAATCCTGACCAGCAGGCCGTGCTGAAGGCCCGCCTCATCCGCGAGGAGCGCGCCAACACCTACGATGCCGCGACTAATCGCGTGACGCTCAACTCAGATCAGGCCGCCGCCTTCGAGCAGCTTGCGGCATACTACTCCAATCTCTTTGACAAGGGGCGCGATGCGTATGCGATTCCCGCGGGCACGCTGACTGATACGGCGAAGCAGCGCGAGATGGCGGCGTTCTTCTGGTGGAGCGCCTGGGCGACGCACACCGATCGTCCCGGCTCGACCGTGAGCTACACCAACAACTGGCCGCATGAGCCGCTGGTTGCCAACAACGCCACGCCGGGCGCGATCCTGTGGAGCATTCTGAGCGTGGTGGGCCTGCTGGCCGGCATCGGCGGGCTGGTGTGGTGGTATCAGTCGCGCGAGAAGATTGAGATTCACGGGCCCTATCCGGAGCGCGATCCGTTCCTCGGATTCAAGCCGACGCCGTCGCAGAAGGCGACCATCAAGTACTTTCTGGTGGTGGTTGCTCTGTGGGGCGTGCAGATCCTGATGGGCGTATTCACCGCGCACTATGGCGTGGAAGGCGGCGGCTTTTTCGGCATCCCGCTGGACAAGATTCTGCCCTACGCGATCACCCGCACCTGGCACCTGCAACTCGCCATCTTCTGGATCGCGACCTCGTGGCTGGCGACCGGCCTCTATGTGGCGCCGGCGGTCAGCGGATACGAGCCGAAGTATCAGCGGCTGGGCGTGAATGTGCTGTTCGCGGCGCTGGTGCTGGTGGTAGGCGGCTCGCTGGCCGGCGAGTGGATGGGCATCGAGCAGAAGCTCGGCAACCTGTGGTTCTGGTTCGGCTCGCAGGGCTATGAGTATGTGGACCTGGGCCGTTTCTGGCAGATTCTGCTGTTCATCGGGCTGGTGCTGTGGCTCTTCTTGATGGTGCGGGCGCTCAAGCCGGCGCTGGTGAAGAAGAGCGAAGACCGGCCGCTGCTGATCCTGTTCCTGATCTCTTCGATCGCGATTCCGATGTTCTACGCAGCCGGCCTGATGTACGGGCAGCGCAGCAACCTGGTGACCGCGGAGTACTGGCGCTGGTGGGTAGTTCACCTCTGGGTGGAGGGCTTCTTCGAGGTCTTTGCCACGGTGGTGATCGCGTTCCTGTTCACGCGTCTGAAGCTGATCGAGATTCGCAGCGCGACCCGTTCGGTGCTGTTTGCGACGACGATCTTCCTGTCGGGCGGCATCATCGGCACCTTCCATCACCTCTACTTTGCCGGCTCCGGCCCGGCGGTCATCGCCCTGGGCGCGATCTTCAGCGCGCTGGAGGTGGTGCCGCTGACGCTGGTGGGCTACGAGGCGTGGGAGAACATGCGGCTGTCGCGGCCTACGGAGAAGGCGCCGTGGATCGCGAACTACAAGTGGCCCATCTACTTCTTCGTGGCAGTGGCGTTTTGGAACCTGGTGGGCGCGGGCCTGTTCGGGTTCCTCATCAACCCGCCGGTGGCGCTCTACTACATGCAGGGCCTGAACCTGACGCCGGTGCACGGCCACACCGCGCTGTTCGGCGTGTACGGCATGCTGGGACTGGGGCTCACGCTCTTCTGCCTGCGCGTGCTGCAACCGGGGCGCAAGTGGAAGGAAGGCTTGCTGAAGGCTTCGTTCTGGCTGATCAATGTAGGCCTGACCTTCATGGTAGTGCTGAGCATGTTCCCCATCGGCATCATGCAGGCGATGGCGTCGATCCAGCGCGGCACGTGGTATGCGCGGTCGGCAGAGTTCCTGCAGACGCCGACCATGCAGGCGCTGCGCTGGGCGCGCGTGCCGGGCGATGTGCTGTTCGCCGCGGGCGCGGCGCTGCTGGGCTGGTTTGTGCTGGGTCTGCTGACCGGGCACTCCTACCAACAGAATGATCAGGTACGAGCCGGCGGGAAGAAGAAAGAGGAGATGGCCCTCGCCGGAGATTGATGTTCACTGCTCGACTTAGGCAACGCCCCGCCGGAGGGATCCGGCGGGGCATTTTCTTTGCAAACAGTCTGTCAACCAATCGCTCGTCATCCTGAGCGAAGGTTGGCGCGCTCTTTGCGCCAAACGGAGGCGAAGGACCTGCGGTTGCTACTGAATAGCGATGCACTGCGAGGGTGGAAAATACCTAAGATGATCTCCCGAGGAAAACCTGGCGCGCATAACCAGCCAGAAATCGAAGAGGCGATTACCCTGATCCCTAGATGAGCACACCTTCCGTAGATTTTTGAGCGGGATTCCGTCGCCCCTACGGGGCTGATCCCTATTGCTTCTCTTCCCAGGATTGCGTCTGTCGCTAACGCGCCAGACTGCATCCTGGGCTATTATCCCCCGTCCCTCCGGGACATTTCGAGGTCTGTGATTTTCCAGGTCTCAGACGAGTCCGGGGCACCCGGGCACCTGCGGTGCGGCAGAAGCACTTGCGCGGCACCTACGGTGCGGCGGACGGCGCTTCCGCGCCCGTAGATTCGTGGTCTCCCAGGTCCCCAAAAGCGGGGGACCTGGGGCACCCGGCTTCCTCCCTGCCCCACCGGTTCGCGCGGTTGCGCGCGGCGCAATTTACGATAGAAAGAAATGCCCGCGACCGGCGCCAAACCCGCAGGAGTGACCGATGAGGCCCAGGCCGCCGAGGCGGTGCGGCAGATGTTCGACTCGATTGCCGGCCGTTACGATCTGCTCAACCATGTGCTCTCGGCCAATGTGGATCGCATGTGGTGGTGGAGGGCGGCGCGCAGCTTCCGCGCGATCCTCGCCGATCCCGAAGCCTCCATTCTCGACATCTGCTGCGGCACCGGCGATATGACGCTGGCGCTGCTCAAGCGCCGGCCGCGCGGATCGCGGCCCATCCTCGCCGCAGACTTCTCGCGCGAGATGCTGCGCCGCGGGGCGCGGAAGTTTGGCCCGCCCGAACTGCGAGGCCAGTCCAAAGATCTGCCCCACGCAGTGGCTGTGGAAGCCGATGCGCTGCATCTGCCGCTGCGCGACAGTTCGCTCGATCTGGTGACCACCGCCTTCGGGTTCCGCAACCTGGCCAACTACGAGGCCGGCCTGCGCGAGTTCCACCGCGTTCTGAAGCCGGGCGGACGGCTGGGCATTCTGGAGTTCAGCGAGCCCGGGGGACTCATTGGCAAGGCGTATGCGGTGTATTTCCGGCGCGTACTGCCGGCGATCGGGCGGGCGATCTGCGGAAAGGACTATCCCTATACGTATCTGCCGGCGTCGGTGGGCAGCTTTCCGCCGCCCGCGCAGATGCTGGAGATGATGCGCGCGGTGGGATTCACCGATTGCAGGTGGCAACCGTATACATTCGGGATTGCGGGGCTGTACACAGGGACCCGCGGTGCGGCAGACGGCGCTGGGGCGGCACCTGCGATGCTGCAGACGGCGCTTGCGCGCCATTGAAGTTGTGCTTTCCCAGGTCCCCAAAAGCGGGGGGACCTGGGGCACCCCGGCTTCCTCAGCTTTGGTTTCGTAGTCTCCCAGGTAGCAAAGGGAGACACGGGGTAGCCACCGCTCCCCGCTGACCCGCTGACCCGCTGACTTGCTGACTCGCCGACTCGCTGCCTTGCTGACTTGCTGACTCGCTGACTCGCTAACTTGCTGCCTCGCCGGAAGGAGTACCCTAAAAGCCGGATGGAACGCTCGACCACCAGTGCGCCGCTGGCCGCCATGACCTCAGCCGGGGATCCTCGCTCGCTGGCCGCCGGCGAGACCGCGGAGAAGCGGCGCGTCTCGCGCAACTCGATGGCCGCCGCCGCGGTGATGACGGTGCTGAAGCTGGCGGCCGGTATCCTTTCGGGATCGTTGGGCGTGCTGTCGGATGCCGCGCACTCGGCGCTGGACCTGGCCGGTGCGGCGCTTACATTCTTCTCGGTGCGGGTGAGCGACAAACCCGCCGACGAGGACCACCCCTACGGCCACGGCAAGATCGAGAATCTCTCGGCGCTGGCTGAATCCGGCCTGATGGGCATCTCCTGCGCGTGGATTATCTGGGAGGCCGTCCGCCGCATCGCCTACCACGATGTGGAGCTGCACCACTCCATCTGGCCGGTGGCTGTGGTCGTCGGTTCCATTTGCGTGGACTACTGGCGGTCGCGCCAGCTTCGTGCTGTGGCCGAACGCACCGGCAGCCCGGCGCTGGCCACCGACGCGTGGCACTTCGCCTCGGATATCTGGGCATCCGTTGCGGTACTGCTGGGCCTGGCGCTCTCGTGGGCTGGCAGGCGGGCGGGCCTGGCGTGGATGGAGTACGCCGACCCGGTGGCGGCGATTTTGGTGTCCATGATGATTCTGCGCATGACCTGGCACCTGGCGCACGACGCAGCCGGCGCGCTCACCGATGAGATCTCCGTGGAGACGCGCGAACGCATGGTGCGACAGGTGGAGCAGGTGCCCGGCGTGCTGGCGGTGGAGCAGGCGCGGGTGCGGCGGTCGGGGGCGGGCTACTTTGCCGACCTGACGCTGGCGCTGCCGCGGCGCTCCACCTTCGAGCACACCGGCGGACTGGTGCAGGCGGCCACCGAGGCAGTACGCCGCGAGCTGCCGCGGGCCGACGTTGTGATTCACACCGTGCCCCGCCATACGCGCGCCGAGAGCATCTTCGATCGCGTGCGGGCGGTGGCGGCAAGCAACAATATCTCCGTCCACGATCTGAGCGTGCAGTCGCACCACGGACGGCTGCGCGTGGAACAGCACGTGGAGCTGGATGAGAACCTGTCGCTGCTGGCGGCGCACGACTTCGTCAGCGGGATTGAAGCGCAGATTCTGCGCGCCGTGCCGGAGATCGATTCAGTGGTCACGCACATTGAGAGCGAACCGGCCACCATTGAGCAGCCGGAAGAGGTGGTGGAAGCGGACCGGCGCATCGAGCAGTGCCTGCGCGCCGCGGCCGCCGAGTTTCCGGAGGTTATGGATGTGCACGAGATCCTGGTGGGACGCACCGGCGAGCATATCGCGCTGGCCTGCCACTGCACCCTGCCCGACGATCTGAACCTGCAGCGCGTGCACGAAGTCATTACCGCGCTTGAGGATCGTTTCAAGCTGATCTGTCCCGAGGTGCAGCGCGTGACCATTCACCCCGAGCCGGTGACGGATAATTTGCGATGAGCGGCCTTTCTCACCCGAGAGCTGGAACCCCATGAGGAACTTCTTTCGCATTCTGTCGCTGCTGGTGCTGCTGCTGGCCATCGCCCTGCTGTCTGCGATCACCACCATGCACTTCGCCATTCACGGCGCGGAGGTGCAGGTGCCGGCGCTGAGGGGAATGACGGTCGCGCAGGCGCGCAGCGAGACGGCGGGGCTGCGGCTGAACCTGATCGTGGATAACCGCTACTACTCAGGCGAAGTGGCTGCCGGACATATCCTGACGCAGTCGCCGAACCCGGGAACGATTGTGCGGCACGGCTGGCGGGTGCGCGTGGCCGAAAGCCTGGGCCCGCAGCAGGTGCAGGTGCCGAATACGGTGGGCATGTCGGAGCAGGCAGCGGAACTGACGCTGCGCCGCGCGGGAATCGACGTGGGCCAGCCGGCGTATCTGCCCGCCCCTGACGCGACCGCGGGAACGGTACTGGCGCAGGATCCGCCGGCGCACGCCGAAGACATTGCGCAGCCCACCGTGAGCCTGCTGATCGCCGCGCCCAACGACCAGCAGCCCGACGGCTGGGTGATGCCCGACCTGGCGGGGATGCTGGCGCCGGCCGCGGAGTCGACGCTGATCCGGGTTGGCATCAAGGTAGCGCCGCTCACCTACGTGGATGTGCCAGTGGCGCCGGTGGGCAGCGGCAATGCCCTGCCGCAGGCGCCGGTGAAGCCGGGCGCTGTGATCGCGCAGTCGCCCGCCGCTGGCGCGCGTGTGGAGCAGACCGATACGGTGCATCTGACCGTCGCGCGCTAAGTGCCGGTGTGGAGTATGCTTTTTCTTTTGCACATCGCGCAGGAGCGGCTTGATGCCTATCGCTGAAGATCTGGAACGCATTGCCATGCAGGAGCGCGAGCTGCATCTGCCGCGCTTCGATACGACGGTTGCCTGGGAGATCGGATCGCGTCTGCGCGCGCTGGCGCTGGAGCGCGGGCTCACGATCGTCATCGACGTGCGGCGCTTCGGACAGCCGCTCTTCTACTGCGCGATGGAGGGGACCACGCCCGACAATCCGGAGTGGGTGCGCCGCAAGTGTAACGTGGTGGCGCGGTTTCATCGCAGCTCGTACGGCGTGGGACTCCAGTTGAAGAACAAAGGAACCAGCCTGGAGCAGAGCCAGGGCCTGGCCACGGCCGACTACGCCACGCACGGCGGCGGTTTTCCAGTGCATGTGGAAGACGCGGGCGTGATCGGCAGCATCACGGTGAGTGGATTGCCGCAGCGTGGCGATCATGAGCTCGTGGTGGAGGCGCTCTGCGATTATCTGGGGCGGGATTACGAGGCGCTGAAGCTGGGACCGGAGACGAACTGAGCGCGCGGCTCTTCAGTCCACGCGTTCGAGAACGGCGGCGAAAAATCCGTCGGTGCCCACAGCGCCGGGCAGCAGGCGCAGCGCGCCTTCCGCAGTAACGCAGTGCATGAGTTGCGCGACGCCCTCCGCGGTGAGGGTTCCTGCCTGGCGCATGCTCTCAAGAAGGCTCTTGATGGGAAGCTGGCGTGCGGCGGGGCCGGCGGCCAGCACCGCCGCAACCACTTGCTCGTTCTCTTCCGGCTCAAGCGAGCAGGTGGAATAGACGACGCGGCCGCCGGGCCGCACCGCGCGCAGGGCTGCGCGCAAGATGGCCTGCTGCCGCTCGGCCGGGCGGGGCAGATCGGGCGGTTGGGGCCGGTGGCGAATCTCGGGGTTGCGGCCCAGCGTGCCGGTGCCGCTGCACGGCACATCGGCGAGCGCGAGATCGAAGCTTCCGTCTTCCTGGAGCGCGCTTGCGTCGGCGAGGCGGCACTCCATGCGCTCTCCGAGAATGCTCAGCCGCTCTTTGAGCTGCGCCAGGCGCTGCGGGCTGGCTTCGCAGGCCAGGATGCGCGCCTCCGGGTGGCGCTCGGCGAGGATGAGCGTCTTGCCGCCCGGCGCGGCACAGGCATCGAGGATGCTCCTTGTCTTTTGGAGCAGATTTGTGCCGGCGCTGGCGGCAATCTCCGCGATGAGCTGCGAGCCTTCATCCTGGATGCGGACGCGGCCGGCGCGGAAGGCGGCTGTTGCTGTCACGTCGCCGGAGAGAACCGTGCGGGCGAAAGCGAGGAGCGCGCCGGGAGCGAGTTCGATGCCTTGGGCCTGAAGCTCGGCCTCGGCGGCGGGATCGGAGAGGCGGATCGAGAGCGCCGGTTGTTGCTGGCCGTGGCGGCAGATGGAGCAGGCGGCCGCGGAGCCGTAAGCGCGCGTCCAGCGGTCGAGCAGCCAGGCGGGATAGGCGGCGGTTTCAGGGGCTGAAGCCCCGGATTCTTCTTGCCCTTTTTCGGCACGATTAAAATCGTGCCCTGACACTTCGTGCTCGTCCTGGTGTTCCTTCCACTCGGGAGCTTTTTGCGTGCTCGCGGCCAGCTTGCGGAGGACGGCGTTGACCATGCCGGCGGCGAAGCGATGGCCGGCGCGCTTGACCAGCTCCACGCTCTCGTCGAGGGCGGCGTGGGCAGGGATGCGGTCGAGGTGGAGAAGTTGAAATGCGCCGAGGCGGAGGGCGATGCGGACCTCGGCGTCGAGCTTGGCGTTAGGTTTGGCGAGATTTTTCTTGATCCTCTGGTCGAGGGCAATTTGCCAGCGCAGGACACCCAGCACCAGCGTGGTGGAAAGGTTGCGATCGGCGGGGGCGAGAGCGCTGACGGATTTGGCGCGGAGAAGGTCGTCCGAGTGGGCCTCGCCACGCTCGACGGCAAGCAGAATGCGGAAGGCTGCGTTGCGCGCTGGAGAAACAGCCGCCATGGCGCTACCCGAGCCGCGCATCGGCGCTGATGCCGCCCTGAATGCCGTGGCCGTGCAGGAAATCCGCGGCCGGCATGCGCTTCTTGCCTTCGAGCTGCACCTCGATTAGTTCCAGCCAGGTGTTGCCGACGCAGGCCACCAGCAGGCGGCGACCTTCCACGCAGATGCGGCCGGGCTCAAGGACATGCTCACCGGCAGCAGCGGGCTCGGCAGCCACGGCCATGCGGTGCACGATCAGCTTTTTTCCGCGGAAGGCGGTGAAGGCGCCCGGCCAGGGTTGAAAGCCGCGCCAGCGGTTGTAGAGGGCATGCGCGGTGCGCTCGGCGAAGTCCATGCGGCCGTCTTCGCGGGTGAGCAGCGGCGCGAAGGTGGCGAAGCTGGGGTTCTGCGGCTGCGGCTGAAGGCTGCCGCCGGCAAGGCCGGCGAGCGTCTCCACGACCAGCGGCGCGCCGGCGTGAGAAAGCATCGCGAACATGTCTGCCGCGGTCTGGTGGGGACCGATCTCGTGGGTTTGCTGAAGCAGGATGGGACCGGTGTCGAGGCCCTCTTCCAGCAGCATGGTGGTGTTGCCGGTGAAGGCATCGCCATTGGCTACTGCCCACTGGATGGGCGCGGCGCCGCGGTATTTGGGCAGCAGCGAGGCGTGCAGGTTGATGCAGCCGAAGCGCGGCAGCGCCAGCATCCACGGCGGAATGATGCGGCCGTAGGCGACCACCACGATGCACTCGGGCGCGATGGCCTGGAGCTGGGCGCGGAACTCGGCGTTGTTGCGGATCTTTTCCGGCTGCGTTATGGAAAGACCGGCGGCAAGCGCCGCCTGCTTCACCGGAGGCGCGGTGAGTTGCTGCTCGCGGCCTACCGGGCGGTCGGGCTGGGAGATGACCAGCGGGATCTCGTGACCGGCGGCGACGAGCGCCTGGAGCGTGGGTACGGCGAATTGCGGAGTGCCGCAGAAGACGAGTTTCAAGGGCGGCTCCTCACAGAGGGTAGAGTGATCAGCGTGAAAACCGCATTCCGGAGGCGGAGCGGCAGGTTTCGGTCGCCCCTACGGGGCTTCGAGTCTTTTCGCTCGTTTTCCCAGGATTGCGTCCGCCGCTTACGCAACGGACTTCATCCTGGGCTATTCTCATGCGTCCCTCCGGGACGCTTGCCGCTGCGCGGGCGCATCTTAGGATCGATCCCTCGCTTCGCTCAGGATGGCCCACCAGAATCAACCTACCAGTTGCCTTCGGCCTGGAGCTTGCGAATTTTGCGCAGGCACATGCTGCGCTTCAGCGGGCTCATGCGCTGGGTGAACAGGATACCGTCGAGATGATCGAACTCATGCTGGAAGGCGCGCGCCAGCAATTCCTCGCCATCCATCTCGAACCATTCGCCCTTCTCGTTCTGGGCGCGGATGTGCACCTTGGCGGCGCGCACGATCTTCTCGCGGATGTCGGGAAAGCTGAGGCAGCCCTCCTCTTCGTACTGGCGGCCGGTGCTGGTCACGATCTCGGGATTGATGAGCGTCAGCTTCTGGGCCGGGTCTTTGCCCTGGCTCAGATCGATGACGGTGACGCGTTTCGCCACACCCACCTGCTGCGCCGCCAGACCGATGCCCTGCGAGGAGTACATGGTCTCGAACATGTCGGCGACGAACTGTCGCAGTTCGTCGTTGAACTCGATAACCTTCTCGCCGGGCTGGTTGAGCACCGGCTCGGGATATTTCACGACCTTCAAAATCATGCTTGAACTCACGTTGGGACCTCTCCTCAGGGAAAGATCCCTGCATCCGTTGCGCGGCGGATTTCCGTCGCCCCTACGGGGCTTGCGACTCTCTCTTTCGCTCTTCCCCAGGATGGCGTCCGTCGCTGATGCGCCGGACTTCATCCTGGGCTAATTTCCTGCGTTCCTCCGGGACGCCTCCCGGTTTGCGGCCGGCTTTGGGCTTCAGGAATCCCAAACCGATAGCCGGGCGGCCTTGTGCTCTTTCTTTCCTGGCTACCTGAACGCCTCTTGGCGCTCTGGATGGCCGGGCGGCCGATCTGCGAAATTGCTGCTGGATTAAAACTCCCGTATCTGTTCGATGTAGCCATCGAAGTTACGCTTCATTTCCACCAGCGAGTCGCCGCCGAACTTCTGCTGCACGAGGCCGGCCAGGGTGATGGCCACCATCGCCTCCGCGGCCACGCCGGCTGCAGGCACCACGCAAATGTCGCTGCGCTCGTAGCTTGCGGCGGTCTTCTCTCGACTGTCGAAGCGGACCGACTCGAGCGGCTTGCGCAGCGTGGAGATCGGCTTGAGGTAGCCGCGCACGATCACGTCTTCCCCGTTGGAGATGCCGCCCTCGATGCCGCCGGCGTTGTTGTGCGGGCGGGTGAAGCGGGTGGGCTTGCCGGTGTCGTGATCTGCGTAAGCGATGGGGTCGTGCACTTGCGAACCAAAAGACTCGGCAGCGGTGACGCCGCGGCCGATCTCGACGGCTTTGACGGCCTGCAAGCTCATGACCGACCAGGCCAGCAGCCCGTCCAGGCGCTCATCCCAGTTGGCGTAGGTACCCAGGCCGGCGGGAACATTGTGGGCCACCACCTCGAAGACGCCGTTGACGGTGTCGCCGGTGCGGGAGGCCTCTTCGACCTCGCCCTTCATGCGGGCTTCCGTCTCCGAATCGACGCAGCCGAGCACGACTTCGTTCTTCGCGGCGGTGGCGACGATCTCGTCCCAGCTCGCGTCGCGCTGCATCTCCACGCGGCCTACGCGGATCACGTGGCTCAGCACCTCGATGCCCAGGGCGCGCAGCATGAGCTTGGCAATGGCGCCGGCAGCAACGCGGGAGGTGGACTCGCGAGCCGAGGCGCGCTCCAGCACGTAACGGGCATCGGGAAAGTTGTACTTGAGGGCGCCGGCCAGGTCGGCGTGCCCGGGGCGCGGCGACGCCACCGCCTGGTGCAGAGCGGGATCGCCCGCTTCGACCGGGAGCTTCTGCTCCCAGTTCTTCCAGTCGCGGTTGACGATCTCGATGGCGATAGGGGAACCGATGGTCTTGCCGTGGCGGATGCCGGAGAGCACGTGCGCCTTGTCGGTCTCGATCTTCATGCGGCCGCCGCGGCCGTAGCCCTGCTGACGCCGCCACAGCTCACGGTTCACGAACTCCAAGTCAATGGGGACACCGGCCGGCAGGCCAGAGATGAGGGCAATCAGGGCCTCGCCGTGGGATTCGCCGGCTGTTGAAAAGCGGATCATATGCTTTTGATTGTAAAGGAGCAGAGAAGTGAAGGGATCAGGGACCGGGGGACGGGAATCGAAGGCACACCCCGAAGCCAAAACTACCTCTCCGGCAGGCTCGCAATCAAGGGGTGAGGGCTGCTTCTGCCAAACAATTCGGCGCAATCCTGGATCGCGCCCCGCTCCTGTATCCTGCCCCAGTGTTCCAAGGTGGCACTGTCCCCGCCCTGAACTCTGTTCTCTGAACTCTGCTCTCTGATCTCTGCTCTCTGGAAAGGCTGCCATGCCCAGCTACTATCTGATGAAGACCGAGCCCTCCGTTTACAGCTTCGACGATTTTCTGCGCGATCGGGAGACCGTGTGGGATGGCGTCACCAACCCCGCGGCGGTGAAGCACTTGCGCGAAATGAAGCCGGGGGCGAAGTGGATCTTCTATCACACCGGCGACGAGCGCAGGGCGGTGGGAACAGGCAGCGTCGTGAGCGTGGATGCCAGCGACCCGAAGGTGCCGGTGGTGCGGGTGAAGGCGGGCAAGCGGCTCAGCACGCCCAAGACTCTC
>DAIDLI010000200.1 GCA_027449545.1 Acidobacteriaceae bacterium
ATCTGCGCCTTCACCACTTCCCGCACCTTCGCGCCCATCTCTTTGGTCGAGAGCACGGTCAGGCCGGTCTTGTCGCCACGGGCCAGATCGGCGGTGCGGCAGCCCTGCTCCAGTACCTTGCGCACCGCGGCTTCCACTGCCGCCGCCTCGGCTTCGAGACCACCCGAGTGGCGCAGAATCAGCGCCGCCGTCAGGATCGCTCCCAGCGGATTGGCCAGGCCCTTGCCCGCGATATCCGGCGCCGAGCCGTGCACCGGCTCATACAGGTTCACCTTGCCGCCGATGGTCGCCGAGGGCAGCATGCCCAGCGAGCCGGTAATCACCCCCGACTCATCGGTGAGAATGTCGCCGAAGAGATTTTCCGTGACCACCACATCGAAGTCGCGCGGGCGATTCATGATGTGCATGGCCATCGAGTCCACAAGCTGATGCTCCAGCGCGACATCGGGGAAGTCCTTGCCCACCTCCGTCACCACCGCACGCCACAACTGCGAAACCTCCAGCACATTCGACTTATCCACGCTGGTCAGCTTCTTGCGGCGCTTCTGCGCAAGCTGGAAGGCGATGCGCGCTACCCGCTCCACTTCCCCGCTGGTGTAGACCATGGTATTGTAGCCGACGCCCTTTTCCTTGTTCCACTCGCGGGGCTTGCCAAAATATGCTCCGCCCAGCAGCTCGCGCACAAACATGATGTCGGTGCCTTCGATGACCTCAGGCCGCAGCGGGCTGTTGACCGTCAGTTCCTTGAACGAGAAGCAGGGGCGCAGGTTGGCGAATCCGCCCAACGCCGCGCGAATCTGCAGCAGGCCGCCCTCGGGCCGCTTGTCCGGCGCGAGCGAGTTGAACTCGGGAGCGCCCACGGCGCCCAGCAGCACGGCGTCCGACGCCAGCGCCGCATCCAGCGTCTCCTGGGGCAGCGGAGTGCCATCGTTCTTAATGGCCACGCCACCAATCCGCTTCTCCGTAAACGTAAATTCGTGACCGCCCTGCTCCGCGATCTGCTTGAGAACGGCAACCGCTTCGCCGGTCACCTCCGGACCGATGCCATCGCCGGCCACAACTGTAATCTTCAGCTTCATCGTCTCTCGATTCCTGGTTCGTGACTCGTGTTTCGTGGAGGGGTGGTACGTGATTCGCGGTTCGTGACTCGTGATGCGTGGGTCGTGAAGCAAAGAGTGTTCGCTCGACTACCGCCAGAGCCACGACCGGCTGTTCTCTGTTCTCTGTCTTAATCCAGCTCCGCCACCGGCATGTGCCGGCGTTCGCGGATTTCGTCGGGCAGCAGCCCGATCAGGTCCTGGTCGTAGATATTCTTCTTGCGGTCGGCCAGCGCCACAAAGCGGTAGTACACATGCTGCAGTTCGTCACGGTCAACCGTAAAGCCGAGCTGCTCGAGCCGGTGCCGCAGCGCCGCGCGGCCGGAGTGCTTGCCCAGCACCAGGTGCGTCTTGGCCACGCCCACCAGCGCCGGGGTCATGATCTCGTAGCAGAGCGGGTTGGCCAGCATCCCGTGCTGGTGAATACCCGACTCGTGCGCGAAGGCGTTATCGCCCACCACCGCCTTATTGGGCGAGGGCCGGAAGGTGATGATCTGGCCCAGCACCTGGCTGGTGGGAAAGAGCTTGTCGAGCTGCACACTGGTATCCACGCCATAGTGATCGCGACGCACATACAGCGCCGCCGCAATCTCTTCGAGCGCGGCGTTGCCGGCCCGCTCCCCGATCCCGTTGATGGTGCACTCCACCTGGCGCGCCCCGTTCTGAATGGCGGCCAGCGAGTTGGCGACTGCCAGGCCCAAATCATCGTGGCAATGCGACGAGAGAATCACACCCTTCTCGTCGATGGCGGGGATGCGCTCGCGCACCTCCGCGAACATGCGGCCGTACTCCTCCGGAGTGGAGTAGCCCACCGTGTCGGGCATGTTGATGGTGGTGGCGCCCGCCTCGACGGCAATGCGCACCATGTCCACCAGAAAGTCGCGATCCGAGCGGGTCGAGTCCTCCGGCGAAAACTCCACGTCATCGCACAGCGAGCGGGCCAGCCGCACCGCTTCACCGGTGAGGTCGAGAGCCTCTTGCCGTCCGATCTTCAGCTTGTATTCGAGATGCAGGTCACTGGAAGCCAGGAAGACGTGAATGCGGGCGCGATCGGCAAACTGCAGCGCGCGCGCCGCCATCTCGATGTCTTCGCTCTTGGCGCGGGCCAGCGAGGCGATGCGCGGCTTGCGAATCGCCTGGGTAATGGTGGAGATGGCCGCGAAGTCGCCCTCCGAAGCCATGGCGAACCCGGCCTCGAGGATGTCCACGCCCAACTCTTCGAGAGCATGGGCCATGGTCAGCTTCTCCTGCGTGGTCATGCTGCAGCCCGGGGACTGCTCGCCGTCGCGCAGCGTGGTGTCGAAGAAAACGACATGATTGGTCTGGGTCATATACACGTCTGCCTGGGAACCCTCGGCATCCCTTCCAGTGTCGCGCATTCTGCTGTATAACGCAAAGTTATAATTGTTTGCTACTCAATAAGGTTTTATTATAGTCAGTGCGAGATTGAGCGGGGCTGGCGGAGTTAGAGATCTGGCGGCGAACTCCGCTAACCTCGCGAACCCCGCGCTATGGACCTTACCCAGCTCGAAACCTTCCTCGCCGTCGCCGAAGAACGCAGCTTCTCCCGAGCGGCCGTGCGCCTGCACCGCACCCAGCCCGCCGTAAGCCAGGTGATCCGCAAGCTGGAGGAATCGGTGGGCGAAACGCTCTTCGACCGCGCCGCCCGCGACGGCTCGCTGACCGCGGCCGGCGAGCTGCTGCGCGATTACGCCCTGCGCCTGCTGGCCCTGCGCCGCGAGGCCGCCAGCGCCCTCGGCGAGCTGCGCAGCCTGGAGCGCGGGCACCTGCACCTGGCGGCCAACGAGTACACCTGCATGGTGCTCCTGCCGGCCATCGACGCCTTTCGCCACGCCTTTCCGCAGATTCCCGTCACCGTGCATCGCACCCTGGCCTCGCACGTGCCCGAAGAGCTGGCGCAGCGCAGCTTCGAGCTGGGCGTCATCTCCTTCCGGCCCGATCCGGACCAGTTCCGCACCATCGCGGTCTATAGCGACAGCCTGGCCTTCATCGTGGCGCCGCATCATCCCCTCGCCTCAGCGCCGCGCGTCTCCATCAAGGACCTCGGCAAGGAGGTCTTCATCGCCCACAACGTAGCGTCGCCGCTGCGCAGCCGGGTGATCGAGACCTTCGAGCGCTACCATACGCCCCTGCACATGGACATCGAACTGCCCACCATTGAGGCCATCAAGATGTTCGTAGCCATGGGCAACGGCGTGGCCCTGGCGCCGCACCTCACCGTAGCGCGCGAGCTGGAAACCGGCGCGCTGGTGCGCATCCCGGTCGACGAGCTGGAGATCAACCGCGTCCTGCGCGTGGTGCACCGCCGCCAGGTCACGCTCTCCTACGCCGCGCGGGCCTTCCTGCTGACGCTGCGCCGCCTGGCTCGCCGCAATGGGCCGCCCTTCCTCTTTGAGATCGAGCGGGGCGAGTAAGCGCCCGGCACCCCAGGTTCCGCCTTTGAGACCCGGAAAACACGAACCGCCACAACCACCGGGTGCCCCAGATCCCCCGCTTTTGGGGACCTGGGAAAGCACGAACCTCCGCAATGCGCCGTCTTGCTGCTTTCCCTCACCCCCGGCATTTACAATTCTGAGAGCGAGCTCCCATAGATAAGCCGGTCTCCGGATTTGAGGAGTTCGCCGCCAACCGGACCGGTTGCGTAGTCGTGAGGATCTGGACCGAATGAAGAAGATTGTTAGCCTCGTTTTCCTGCTGGCCATGTGTGCGGCCGCGGGCCATGCTCAGGAAAGCCGCCAGGACATCAGCCTCAGTGGAAGCGTGCTGGTGCCGCCCTTTATCGCCTCTTCGACGGATATACAGGTGCACTCGAGCCGCGGCTTTGGCGCATTGGCCAGCTACCGGTTCATGATCACGCCCACCAGCGCCCTGGAAGCCAACTACGGCGTTACCTACCAGAACAAATTCACCTTCTACGGGCCCGCTTTCTATGGCGGCATCCAGGTTCCGGCGCGCGTGCAGGAAATCTCGTTTGCCTACGTCCGCTCTTTCTATTTCAAGAACTGGAATCCCTTCGTCGAAGCCGGACCGGGAGCCTTCATCTTCCTGCCCATCCGCAACTCCGGCCTCCAGACCATCGACTCCAAGCAGCAAACCACCTTGGGCGCGGAGTATGGCGCCGGATTCGCCTATGAAGTGAGCCCCAGCTTCGATATTCGCGGCGAGTATCGCGGCCTGGTCACCGCTGTGCCCGACTTCGGCACAGGCGGCTCCAGCTACGACTTCGCCACCAAGAAGTGGTGGAACATGTTCGAGCCGGTCGTCGGCGTGGCCTACCACTTCTAAAGACAGGGAACAAGGGACCAAGGGAACGAGGGAAGAAGAAAAGGCCCGCTTCGGACGAAGCGGGCCTCAGACTGCTGACAAAGGCACCAAGAAAAGCTCTCGTAATTAACGAGGGCTTTTCGTATTTTGGATTCATGCTGAAGAAGCCCGAATCGCAACAGCAGGAACTTGAGTGGGTGTCGATCGATGCCTTGGTGCCGGAGAAG
>DAIDLI010000201.1 GCA_027449545.1 Acidobacteriaceae bacterium
GCTGATTGAGGAGTTGCATCAGCTTGGGCTGGCGGTCGCTGGCGTAGGTTCCCAGGTAGCTCAAATCGCAGCGGAACGCTTCGCGCTTGTGGGTGGGCCGGTACAGCTCGGGATCAACCGAGCAGTAGAACGGCAATGCGCACCGTGCGCCAAACCTCTCTTCCAGCTCGTGCAGGATTGGGCCGCCGGTGAAGCTGAGATAGGCGGCGAATTGCGGGATCTGGGCGGCCTCAAGGTAGGATGTTTTTCCTTCGGCGCGCAGCCGCTCGATGGTGATGGGCGTGTCGATATCGTAGAAGACCAGGGGGCCGCGGCCGGCGTTCACCAGTTCATTGGTGGCGGCAATCGCGTCGGGGAAATAGGATCCGATGACGACCACGTCGGCATCCTTGGTCAGGCGCAGAAAGCTGCGCCTGCTCGCTTCCCAGTCGTCGTACATATGAACCGTGCAGAAGTCCGGGTGGGGAAGATCGCGGTTGTTGCGATACCACTCCAGGTCCTTCTCGACGAATTCGATGCGGTGCCCGCGCCGCGCCAGTGCCTTGCACAGCGAGCGGTACGTTGTGCCGTGTCCGTTGCCCCATGAGGAAGTGATGGCCAGTCCAAAGATGACAATCTTCATACGTGCTCTCCGGGAACGGTGCTTGCAGCAGGTTGCGCGATGCTTACCGGAGTCTGCCGCCGACGCAGACAATCGCGGAAGGCGGCATCGGCCGTCTCAGCGCGGCGCGCGTAGCTATGATGGCGGAGCGCTCGGTCGCGCAGCGCAGTGCCGATGCGGCGTCGGTCCTGCGGAGAATGCCGGCGCAGAGTCTCTACGATTTCCTGGGCGGTGCGCGCCACCAGGATTTCCTTTTCCGGCTCGAAGAAGCTGTCGATTCCCGGCCACTCGTCGCATAGCAGGCATGCCCCTGCGCCAGCGGCTTCAAAGACCCGGGTGGGCGGTGAAAAGCCGCAGTTGGCCATCGAAGCGCGGTTGATGTTGAGCACGATGCCCGCAGAGCAGTTGATGCGATTGTGGTCGGCGGTAGGAACATGCCCGATCCAGCGCACATTGGCCGGCAGCCGCTTATCGCCCCATCCTTCTCCCCCCAAGAGGAAGCGTTTTTCGGGCGCGAGTTCCGCAGCCTTCAAAAAGAGCTCGTTTACGCGTGCTTCCCGATCAGGCAGCCGGTTGCCGACGAATGCCAGGTCGCATCTCAGCTCGGCGTCGGCCGGAACTGGAAAATGAGTCTCCGGATCGAGACCGTTGTAGATGCTGGAGTAGCTCCGGGCGCCAAGTTCAAGGTAGGCATTGCGAATCTCTGGACCGCCGCCGTAGGTAAAGATGGCGTCATAACGCGGAATGGCGCGATGAAACGCGTCACCGGGGTTTTCGTGCAGCCGCGCGATGGTGGCGGGCGCATCGACATCCCAGAAGATCACAGCGCTGCGGGGAAGGCACTCCAGCACACGCTGCTCCAGCAGTTCGTCATCCACCCCGATGCCGCTGTGCTTGATGACAACGTCGGCCATGGCGGCCCGGCGCAACATCGCATCGATGTCGGTGGCAGGACGGTAGACGACCGACTCCACGTAGGAGAAGTCGCCCTGGTCCCGATGCTGCTGGCGCCCATAGGCATCGGGCTCGGCGAATACAATCCGATGGCCCATGCGCGCCAGGTACTTGTAACAGCCGCGGTAGTAGGTGGCAGCGCCATTCCAGTAGGACGACGTGATGCTCGAACCGAAGACAAACAGGTTCAACGGAGGACCTCCTCGCAAATGGCCGTAAGCTGCTCGGCGCGATGCCGGCAGGTGTGACGCACCAGAACTGTTTCGAGCCCGCGGGCGGCCTGCTGTTCAGCCGCCTTGCTGTCGGTGAGCAAGGTCCGCAATGCGGCGACCATCTCGCTGGTGCTGTGGACAACTTGGAAATCGCCGGGGCGGAAGAGTCGTTCGCTGTCGATCCACGGCGCGCTCACCAGAGGGATGCCGCAGGCAAGAGCTTCAAAGACGCGGATCGTCGGAATCCCGGCCATCGCTCGCACATATTGCTGGCGCGGAATATGAACGGTAACTCGCGACTGCGCGAAGGTGGCCGGCCCATCGAGATTGGGAAGATAGCCGCCATACCGGGTGCGCGCAAAGTCAAGCGCCGCCAGCGCCTGCGGCGGGTACCGCACCCCGAAGACCTTGAAACGATACTCCGGCATCTCGGCGCTGGGGCGCAACAGATACTTGCAGATCTCCGCCGAGCGCTCGTCGTCGCCCCAGTTGCCGATCCAGACCACATCGATCGATTTCGTGGGAGCCTTCAGCGGCCGGAAGACGGTGGTGTCGGCGGCTTCATGCAGCGTCCAGGTGTGCGGGATATTGAAGCCGATGCGGTAGATTTTGCGCAGCGCTTCTCCGAATGCGATCACGCCATCCATCCGGTCCACGCCGAGCAGGCGAATCTGTTCCGGCGTAGAAGACGCGCGATGATGCGTATCGTGGAAGAGCAGCCGGAAGCTTAGCCGCTCGCGGAGCGCGAGCAGGTGTTGCGCCAGTTGCGGCGGGTTCCACTCGTGCAGAATGACGATATCGGTATCGCGCAACAGGTGCTGCCAGTGCTCCAACTCGTTGAAGGCGTCGCGGCCCTCGCGATCATACGGATGCACATGCAGATCGGGATAAGCGTCAGAAAGAGCGCGCAGAGAGCGATCGCCCAGGCTTTCTTCCCTCAGATTGCAGATGGACCATTCCTCGGCAGGCTCGAAGATCGTTACGTTATGACCGCATTCACCCAAGGCGCGCAGCAGCCCGCGCAGAAAATGAGCGTTGCCGTTGTTCCAGTCGGAGCGCACGGCATGGGCAAAGTAGGCGATGCGGAACTTACCGGTCATAGTGGCGATCTTTATGCGACAGAGTGCTCCGCAAGGACAGGCTGCGAAACGGAGAGGAGAAGGTGGAGATAGCTCTTTGCCATCTTACGGGCGGTGAACTGCTGGGCTCTGCGACGGGAGCGCGCCCGGGCTCGCGCCAGCAAGCCTCCATCCGCTGCCAGCGCAGCCAGTAGAGAAGAAAGGGAAGCTGAGTCTTTGAAGTAGAGCGCGGCGTCGCTCCACACTTCGCGAAGAGAGGGAATGTCGTTGGCCACTACCGCACACCCGCAAAGCGCAGCTTCCAGCGGGGCCAGTCCGAATGGCTCATAGCTGGAGGTGCAGATGTAGATGGCGCTCTGCCGCATTACCTCCAGCAACTCTTCCTCGGTGAGCCGGCCCAGCAGCCGTGCCTGTCCGCAGCTCTCTTCCATGTACGACATCTCGTGTTCGGTTTCGCCCGCAATCAGGATCGGAACGGGCGATTCGACGTTGCTGAGCATCTTCAGGTTCTTGCCGTCGTCCCAGAGGCGGCCGGCAGTGACGGCTTGCAGATAGCACTGGGCAGGCCGCGACGATAGAGAAAGCGTGCGGCCATTGGGAATCACGTAGGTCTCTGAAGGAAGCTCGTAGTTGGCCGCCAGCGCATCCAGCATCCATCGTGTGGGAGCAACTACGGCATCGGCCTCCCTTAACCCGTCCTGGACCAACTTGTTATATCGGTCCAGCCAGTCCGAAGCCGGCAGCGCTCCATTTCGGCATGCTTTGGCCCAGCTAAGCACATCGCTATGTGCGACGACGATGCGCGGCATGGTCCCCTTGAGCGCACCCAGGCAGAATTGGCTGCTGAGGAGGATGTCCGGGCAGAACTCCCGGACGATGCGCTTCAGGAGAGGCTCAGCCTCGCTCATGGCGCCCCAGTTGTCCTGCATCCACTCGAGCGGGGCATCGCAGGCCGCGAAGCGGAACTTCGATCCCCAGCGGCTGACCTGCGCAGCCACCCAGTCCAGTTGGGATGATGTGGGAATGCGGCCGAGGCTCACCAGGGCCACCGCGCAGCCGCTCGCCAAAAGCTCGCGCGACAGCTCTGCTGTGAATGTCCATACACCGCCAACGGCGTCAGTGGTCATCAGCACGCGCATGTGCCTGCCCCCTGTTCGAGTTGCTGGAGCGGCAGCGGATGCTGCTCCTGGATATCGCTGTAACCCCGCTCAGCAAATAGGCCCAGATAGAAGGAATGCGCCCGTTCCCAGGCGGTCTCGTCGGGTTGCGCGCCAAAGGTCTCCACATACTGCGGGCTCCCCGGGAAAGGAAACATGGGGACCGGTTCGCTCACCCAGACGTCCGCCGCCTTGAGGCGAGACTGAAATTGTGCGACCAGCGCTGCGTCGTCGTGATCGGTCTTGATCAGGTTCGCCTGCACCCAGGGAATGTGACGCCGCGCGTGAATCAGGAGTTCGGCAATGCGCTCGGTGCCGACCCGGCAGTTCTTGTTCATCTCCTCGCGGCCGGCTTCGGTGACGGACTCGACTCCACATTCGAAGGAGATGCAATGCGCGCGTCCCAGCAGATCAAGGCTCTCTTCGTTCCACAGGTCGATGCGCGACTGGAAGCCGATGGATATGGGACGTTGCGCGATCTCTTCCAGCAGAGTCCGTACTTGTTTTCCGACTCCAAATATCTCATCGATGAAGTAGACGTAACCCACGCCGCGGGCGATCAACTCGTCGATCTCTTCCAGTACGGCACTTACGTCACGTTCACGAAATTTGTTGCGGAAGAGAGTCTTGTTGCAGAAGGTGCAGGAGTAGGGGCATCCCCGCGCGAACTCAACCTCAGCGCCGAGACGGATGTGGTCGCCCCCGTGACCGGGAAATACGTGATGCTTGTGCGTGTGCAACTCGACTGGATAGCGCGAGTAGTCGAGGGCGTCGATGGCGCACATATCAGTCACGCCGAGGCCCTGACCCAGGTGGAGCGCACCATCGGCACTGCGCCATGCGCAGCCTGAAATTGTCTCCCAGGGCAGGAGTGGGAGCAGCGGAAGCGTCTGGTCGGGCTCACCGCGAAGAACGACATCGGCGCCGGTCTTTTGCAAAGCCGCGCGCGGCGTTGCGGAACCATGCGGGCCAATGAGTACCTTCACGGATTTGCGCTCGAGAGCAGAGATCCACTGCCGCGGGACGCGCAGCTCCGGCTGTGGACACCGCCAGAAGAGGTAGGAAGGTGCGGTGGGTATCACGAGGAAGTCTTCTCCGAACCCCGCCAGGCGCGTCTTCACCTCGGCGGATGTGAGCGCTTCCATGTGGGCGTCCACGAGCAGAACCTCGTGACCGGCCTTGTGCAGCGTCTGCTCGGCGCAAAGCAACTCAATCGGGAAATGTGGCTCTGGGCAGCCGAAATAGGTACTGCCCTCGAAGGTCCACTTCGGATTGACAAGAGCAAATTTCATGCGACCACCCCCAGAGCGGCTGCCTGGGAAGTATTTCCTGCGTAGCGAGTCTCTGAATCGGATTGGATCTCTCGCCAGAAGGCATGAATATCCGTGAGGATATCGGCGACGCTGCGCCGCGGGCTCCAGCCGGTGTCGCGCTCCATCTTGGCGGTATTGGAGATGTAGAGCGGCTGGTCGCCGGGGCGAACAGCACGGTTCTCCAAGATGGGTTTCTTGCCTGTGCGCTTTTCAATGGCCCGCAGCATCTCCAGGATGGAGACAGCGCGGTCCATGCCTCCGCCGATGTTGTAGATCTGTCCGCGGCTCGTGCGAACGTGCTTGCGCGCCAGCAGCATGGCGTCGATGAGGTCGTGCACGTGCAGAATATCGCGCACCTGAAAGCCGTCGCCGTAGATCGCGATGCGCTTGCCGCCCAGGACGGAATAGAGGAAATGCGCCACCCAGCCCTGATCTTCGGTTCCGAACTGGCGTGGGCCAGCGATGCACGACATGCGGAATACAACGGTTGGCAGGCCGTAGATGCGCGCGTAGTCGCGCACGTACTGATCGGCGGTTCCCTTCGAGCAGCCGTAGGGCGAGTGGAAATCGAGAGGTTCGTCTTCTGTGACCCCGCGGAACGACTGTTCGCGCGCTCGATATTGCGCGCCGGTCGTAACCACCTCCAGCCGTTCCAGCGCGCCATAGACCTTGTTTGTCGAGGTGAACAGCAGGAAGGGCTTACGGCCGGAGAGACGCGCCGCTTCCAGAACATTGAGAGTGCCCTGGGCGTTCACCTGGAAGTCGCCAGCCGGATCCTCGACCGATGTGGTGACCGCAACCTGCGCGGCGAAATGGTACACCTCCGTGGCATCGGCGATCGCTTTCTTGACAGCCTGCGCATCGCGCACGTCCCCTTCGATGACTTCGAGGTTGTTGTCGCTTGCCTTGCTGCGCAGCCAGTCCAGGTTGCGGACGACGCCGGCGCGGGAAAGATTGTCGAAGATCCTAACCTTGAGTCCGGCGGTCGCCAGCAGGCGCTCGGCCAGATTGGAGCCTATGAAACCTGCGCCGCCGGTGATGACAGCCGTACGCGCGGTGTCCACTTTCATTTGAGGTCGTGCTCCCTTCTTCGCTGCTGTGGCGCGATCGACTACGCCGTCAGCCCGTACGCGCTCAGTTCGCTGAGCATCGTCTCTGCCTTGTCCTCGGCCTCCTGTCCCACCAGCCATTCAGCCAATTCGCTGAATCCTTCTTCGTGCGTTACCTGGGGTTCGTATCCCAGCAGCGCGCGTGCTTTGGTCAGGTCGGCGTAACAGTGGCGGATATCGCCTGCGCGGTATTTGCGGGTCACCACAGGCTCGATGGATTTACCCAGCGACCGGGCCAGGATCTCGGCCACGCGGAGAATACTGATGGGTTTGCCACTGCCGACATTAATCACCTCGCCATCGGACTGGCGGCGCTCCATTGCCAGCATGTTGGCGCGCACAATGTCGTAGACGCTCACAAAATCGCGCATCTGCCGGCCGTCTTCAAACACCAGCGGCGGCTGGTTATTGATCAGCCGGGAAGCAAAAATTGCCGCCACGCCGGTGTACGGGTTAGAAAGCGCCTGGCGCGTACCGTAGATGTTGAAGAACCGCAGCGCCGTCACCGGAATTCCGTAGGTGCGGCCGTAGATTAGACAAAGCTGCTCCTGGTCCCGCTTGGAGAGCGCGTAAACTGAGGTCGTCTCGGAGGGCTTTTCCTCGTCGGTGGGCGTGGGCCTGAGGATCCCACTGCAGAACTTGCAGCGCAGTTCCCATTGCCCGGTCTTCAACTGCTGGAGCGCGCGCGTTGACGGCGCGGCATGGCGCGCGCACTGTGAACACACATAGCAGCCCTCGCCGTAGATCGACATGGAGGAGGCGACGATCAGCTTTTCCGGTGCCTGCTTCATGTCGAGCATCGCCTGCAGCAACTCGGCGGTGCCCTGAGTGTTGGTGTTCATGTAGCGGCTGATCTCGTACATCGACTGGCCTACGCCCACCGCGGCTGCCAGATGAAACACCACATCCACACGGTTCAAAGCGCGGCGCACCGTCATGGGATCGCAGACGTCGCCGATCATCAACTCGACATCGCGCGAGAGATAATCCGGCGCGTGCCCGCCGTGAACCTGCGGGGTCAGGTTGTCAAGCACGCGTACCGCATGGCCTGCATGCAATAGCTGGTCGGCCAAATGCGAGCCGACGAAGCCGGCGCCTCCGGTAATCAGAATCTGCTTTCTCATAAGGTGGCCACTTCCTTTTCCACGCAGCGCGGAAGACCGTTGGTTGTGAGATGTGAGCCGTAACGCTCGGCCGCCCAAGCGGCAAAGTCGGCAAACTGTTGCAGATCGCGGGGCGGGCTGGTGTGGTGTTCTTCTACACCGAGGTGTGCAGGGGTGAAGCAAAGCGTCAGCGCAACCCGGAAGGGCTCAAGCGCAGCCATTTGCCGATCGAACCACTCCACCGCATTGGGGCGGAAGGAGTCTGCCCAGCTCAGCCCGGTGCGCAAATACTGCACCCCATGTTGCTTCATCCATGCCACCGCACCGTCCAGGCGGTGATCTTCAAAATGGAACCACTGACACAGGCCCACGCTGCCGTCGGTGGGGAATTTGGCGGCCGCGAGCTTGGGGCGCCCTTCGCTGGTCAGCAGGCCAAGATAGTAATGGCGGTAGTAAGACGAGCCCTCGGCTTCTTTGTGCCGCGTCTCCGCCGGCCATGCCGGGGGCAGATCATAGAGACTGTACCAGTGGAAGCGCTCCGGCAGATTGCGGGTCAACTCCAGCGTCTGCTCCAGTCCGAAGAGCTGCACCTCTTCCGCCCCAAAGGAAGATGCGCCGGCTTCTGTCACCCACACCGGCTTACCGGTCACTTCCGCCGCCTCGCGGATTCGATCGGGCCACTCTCGGATCTGCCAGTGATTCCAATCGAGGGGAAAACCGTGGACGCCTACTGCATCGACTGAGTCCAGGACTCCATAGGAGCGCATCAGCCGCAGAAAGTCGCAATCGCATGCGGAGATTCCGCCCAGCACGACCGGAATCTGGGGATTGACTTTGCGAATTGCGGCTGAGGCCAGCTTGACCATCTCGCTGAACCGCTTCCATTCCGGATCAAGGTGGAAGTTCCAATGCGAAAGATTATTAGGTTCGTTCCAAAGCACGAGTGCTTCGAGCATGGATTGCGTCCTGGTAGTGCCTCGATCGGTTGCGTGGAAGAGTGAAGGAAAACTGAGCGCGCGCTACGCGGCCGGAACGGACAACCGGTGCAGCACAAACGGTTTAGAAGAGATGAGAACAGGACGGGTTGTATGAGCCGTCGGACTCACTGCACCCGCCCTGGGACTTTCCCTAGGCGTTGTTGGCGGCGCAAATGCGCAGCAGGATCAAGCCGGCTGGAAGGCGCTCAGGCCACACGGTAAGGCGTCACGGCGCTGTGCAACTCCGAAGGTTCAGTGGCAGCCTCGACCGCCGCGCGACCCATCGAGACGTACGTGAAGCCGCGCTCCGCCATCACGGCCGGGTGATAGAGGTTGCGCCCGTCGAAGACGATCGGCTGGGCAAGCCGCGCTTTTACCTCGCTGAGATCCAGAGTGGCGAATTCCGGCCAATCCGTCAGGATCAGCAGCGCAGCGGCGCCGTCCATGGCCTGGAGCGCCGATTCTGCAAATTCCAGGCGGGGAGAGACGATGGCCCGCCGCGCATTTGCCATCGCGGCGGGATCGAAGGCGGTGATCGTGGCTCCTTCGGCGATCAGACTCTTCACCAGAGAAATCGCTGGCGACTCGCGGATGTCGTCGGTACCGCCCTTGAACGCCAGCCCGAGCACGGCAAGGTGCTTCCCGCGCAGATTCCATAGCGTGGATCGCACTTTCCGGAGAAATTGATCTCGCTGACGCTCGTTGATGCGCTCCACCTCGCGCAAAAGCGTAAGCTCGGCCCCCATCTGCTCGCCGATAGAACAGAAGGCCTTGATGTCTTTGGGAAAGCAGGAGCCTCCGTAGCCCAGCCCAGGACGCAGAAACTGCGACCCGATGCGGCGATCCAACCCGATGCCGCGCGCCACTTCTTCCACATTGGCATTGACCTGCTCGCACAGGTTTGCGACGGAGTTGATGAAGCTGATCTTCATTGCCAGGAACGCATTGGAGGCATGCTTGATCAGCTCCGCGCTCTTCGCGCTGGTGCGCAGCAGAGTTGCCTGCCGGGTTTCATTCGAGAATAGCGTGACGGCACTGGGACGTCGCGAGTAGCTGCCATCGATGAGCGGCCGATAGATGCGTTCCATGATACGGAAGGCGCGATCGCTACACGTCCCGATGATGATACGGTCTGGGTAAAGGAAGTCGGTAACGGCGGTGCCTTCGCGCAGAAATTCGGGATTCGACACGATGTCTGCTTCGCCTGGCCTCACGCCGTTGCGCCGCAGCACCCGTGCGATCCAGTCGCTGGTGTAGACCGGCACGGTGCTCTTTTCAACCACCACCTTATAACTGTCGATAGAGCGGGCGATCTCGACGGCCACTGCCTCCACGTAGGAGAGGTCTGCATCGCCGCTCTCCAGGGGCGGCGTGCCCACTGCGATGAAGACCACCTGCGACGCGCGAACCGCGTCGGCAAGAGAAGTGGAGAAGCGCAGGGAAGTTGGGCTCTGGCTGCGGAGCAATTCTTCCAGCCAGGGTTCGTGAATCGGAATGCGGCCTTGTTGCAGGCATTCAATCTTCTCCGCATCGCTGTCGATGCAGATCACCGAATGACCAATTTCCGCAAAACACACCGCGGCGACCAATCCTACATAACCGCACCCGATCACCGCGATGCGAACGGGCTCCATGCTTCCAGGGCTGGCGCTCGACACCACTTCCTTGCTTTTACTCATTTTCACCTTCACTGGTGGCTATACGAAAGCGGCAGAGACCCTCCCCGCCTATTGGCGCTTGGATGCGCAACCAGCACAATCTGTCGCCAACTGCTGTCCTGCTGGCCCGGTCTTCCGGATGCAGAAGCTCAGAAGCTGGTGATAAGCCGCAGCATGAAGGTTCGGCCCGGGCCGATCGCATTGCCGGAGAACAAGCCCCCGAAATCGAGGACTTCCATCGCGTTACTCAGGTCCTGACCATCAGCCTGCAAACGGACGGAGGTCTTCTCTCGCCGGTAGATTTCGGCGCTCATGGAAGCGTTCTGCGTGAAGTAGGGAAGAATCCGGCCGCGATTGAAGTTGAGATGATTCACCACCGCATGGCCGTACTCGGAAACATCCTGCGGCACGGTCTGATTGGCTTCAAAGGGCAGTCCGCTGTTGTACTCGCTGCCCAAGGCCAGCCACACGCGCGGCGTCACGTGGTAGCGAATCCGGTCGCGGAGCGTGTTGCGCTGGTCCTGGGTATCGGGGAAATGTCCTGCAAGCTGGTGGGTGGCGTCGATTGCGTTTCCTCCGAGGAACAGCCCTCCGGTGACTGGATTCCAGACGCTTCCCACCATGTACGAGTAGCTGGCGAACCCGGAGAACCGTCCCCACTGCTGCACTTGGAGCTTGCCCTCCGCGCCATAGATGACCGCTTTCCTGAAAGCAATGGGAAAACTGATGCCGGTACTGAAGATCTGCGAGTCATCGGCATAGTTGTCCAGGTCGCGGCGGTACATGTTCGTATCCACCAGCAGCTTTCCGAAGAGCACCTTGGTGGCGCCGAGTTCGTAATAGTTGCCGTGCGCGGGCTCTACCGGAAGCTGCACGACTGGAACGCTGGTGTCGAGCGCCTGCGCCTGCGGGGAACTGGACAGGATGATGTTCTCAAACGAGGGCGTCTGGAAGATGCGGTCCCAGGATGCGTGCACCTTGATGCCTGCCGAGGGGAAGAAGCGCGCGAGGGCCACACGCGGGCTGAGGGAACGTTTGTTCACCATGAGCTGGTAGTGATCCCAGCGCAGTCCCGCATCGATGGACCAGTTGCCAAACTGGGCGGAATCTTGGATGTACGCCGCCTGCTCCAGGTCCGGGCGGCTGCCGGTGAACGCAAATGTGGTTGCGGCCACATCCAGCACGCCCACATTGAAGGGGCATTGCGGGTCGGAAGAATTGCCGCAGTCGGGTATGAGGTAGCCTAAATTCTCCTTCAGAAATTTGCTGTCCGACTGGATGCCTGCCTTCCACTCCTGGTGGCCGCGGTCGGCGGTGACGCTGGCGTTGAAGTAGATCTCCTTGAACCCATTGTGTTGTGTGATGTTCACCGGCCACGAGGCGGGGTTGGAGTAGAAATCGAGAGCGTTGTCGCGCGCCATTCCTCTCAACGCGCCCATGGTGTTCGCAGAAAAGATGTGCTCGTAGGAGACGATCCCCATGGTTTCGAAGTTGTCGCTGGTCTGCAACTGCCCGCCGGGAATCCACACGCAATCAGCCGGCGGTGAGCCGCTGGAGCTGGTGGGGCAGCCGCTGGTGTTGTCAGAATTGGGCACATACCCGCCATTCTGCTGCACCAACTCGTTGGGGATCGCATAGCGCGCCAGCTCATGGCGCGCAATCATCGTGAGATGGTCCCGCGGCGTGAACTGCCGCTCAAAATTCAGGGAGAAGTCTCCGGTGGTGCCGTTATTAGTAAAGTTTTCAGGCGTCGGGGTGTTCAGATAGTGGCTCGTCCTATTTCCTGCGCCGCTGAATCCAAACGTATTTTTTCCGCGAGTGTATTCGCCCTGGGTGTCGATTCCTCCCGTTGCATAGCTGCCACCCAGTAAGGTCAGATCGCCGTGCAATCCCGGGCGCTCGTTTTGAACCGTATTGACCACGACCACCCCGCCCATCTCGCGCCCGTACTCGGCGGGAATGCCGGCGGTATAGATACTCATCGACTGGATGTTGTTGGCTTCAATGGACAGGCCAAATCCGGGGGACCGGTTATCGGTCAACGGAATGCCGTCGATGACGAACTGCGTCTGATATTCCGATCCGCGCGGATGCAGCACCGCATTGCCCTCGAACAGCCATCCCGGTTCCGAGTTGACCAGGTCCTGGATGGAGCGCCCCGGCAATGAGGTCACCCGGTTCTGGATGGCATGCAGGCCCATCTCCTGCACCGATCCCGCGGTGTAGGGATCGATCAGCGTGCCAGTCGCATGGACGGTGACCGACTGACGGACAGAAGTCAGATTGAGCTGGATGGTTCGGCGGACGGGAAGGGCGGAACGGATGGCAATGGCTGTGGTAGTTGCAGCAAACGACGGGGCGTGGACTGTGACCTGGTATAGGCCATAAGGCAGGCGTCTTGCGTCCAGACTGCCCTGCGCATCACTCGAGAAGGATTGATCGTATTGATTGGCTTCGCTCACCAACTGAACCTGGGCACTCCGGATTACGTGGCCTACGGCATCGGTTACCGTCAGGCGCAGTTCACCGCTATTGCTCTGAGGCAGCGCAGGGATGGCACAAAAGATGAGGAAGCCGATAAGGATCTTTTTCATCGTGAAAGATCAGAGCTGAGGATAGCTGTCCGAGCCTGGAGGGGAGGAGTAAAAAATCTGCCCGGCGGCAGCCCCTGATGAGTTCGATGCAAAAGCCAGCAACACTCTGTCTTCTGCCTGGGTTCTGGCTTGTTGCTGATCGATCCGGTCTTTTGGAGGCTCCTCGGCTTCGCGCTCGGGGCATCGGGCGCTCTATAATACTGCGTTCATTGGAGCGAGCTCGCTGGTGTGCTGAAAAGTTCCGGTCTGGCGATGGAAAGCTGGTTCGCAGCGCAAGCTCGGGAAACTGAGGCTAGTTCGTGAAGACCGTCATCGAGCCGTTCCGCATCAAGAGCGTGGAACCGATTCGCTGGACCACGCGCTCCCAGCGCGAAGATTTGCTTAAAGCTGCCCACCACAACGTATTCCTGCTGCCGGCGGACGATGTGCTCATCGACTTGCTCACCGATTCAGGCACCGGCGCCATGTCTACCCATCAATGGGCGGCCATCATGGAGGGTGACGAGAGCTACGCCGGCAGCCGCAGCTTCGATCGTTTTCGGAACTCGGTGCAGGACATCTTCGGATACAAGCACGTCATTCCGACGCACCAGGGGCGCGCCGCCGAGCGCATCCTGTTTGGCGTAGCCTGCAAAAATGGCGACGTGGTGCCCAATAACACCCACTTCGACACGACTCGCGCCAATGTCGAGTTCACCGGCGCCGAAGCCGTCGACCTGCTCTGCGCCGAGGGCCGGCAGCCCGCGCTCCAGCATCCCTTCAAGGGCAACATGGACGTACCCGCCCTCGAAGCGCTCATTGCGCGGGTGGGCCGCGAGCGTATTCCGCTGGTCATGCTTACCGTCACCAACAACTCCGGTGGCGGGCAGCCGGTCTCCATGGAAAACGTGCGTCAGGTCAGTGCCGTCTGCCGTCAGCACGGCATTCCGCTCTACTTTGACGCCTGCCGATTCGCCGAAAACGCCTGGTTCATCAAGCTGCGGGAGCCGGGGTATTCATCGAAAAGCTCCAAAGAGATCGCGCAGGAGATGTTCCGCTACGGGGACGGCTGCACTATGTCGGCCAAGAAAGATGGCATGGCGAATATCGGCGGCTTTCTGTGCACCAACGACGAGCATCTTGCCCAGCAGGAGAAGGATCTGCTCATCCTCACAGAAGGTTACCCGACCTATGGCGGCCTTGCCGGGCGCGATCTGGAAGCCATCGCCGTAGGCCTGCAGGAGGCGCTGGAAGAGGACTACCTGCGCTACCGCATCGCCTCCACCGCCTATCTGGGCAATCACATAGCGGCGGCGGGAGTTCCGATCGTGCAGCCTCCGGGGGGCCACGCCATCTATATCGACGCGCGCGCTTTCCTGCCGCACATCCCTTCTGCGCAGTTTCCGGGAGTGGCGCTGGCCTGCGAGCTCTACCTCGAGGGGGGCGTGCGCTCGGTCGAGATCGGCACGCTGATGTTCGCCGGCGCCGCGCAGATGGACCTGGTGCGCCTGGCCATTCCGCGCCGCGTTTACACCCAGAGCCACGTCGACTATCTCGTCGAAGTCATCCTCGAAGTGTGGAAGAACCGTGAGCGGATTCGCGGCATGAAGCTTACCTACGAGGCTCCGTTCCTGCGCCACTTCACCGCACACCTGGAACCGATGACAGAGTGAGGAGCTGCGATCCACGCGTACCGTGGCGGCGTTCTCGCGGCGGCTGCGCTCAGCTCTTTCCGAACTCTTCCGGCATCTGGATCGCGATCACCTCGCCGCGGGCAGTGGCGACGCCTTCCGCGTACACGGTGGACTCCACCACCACCTTGCGCCCGTCCATCTGCTTCACGCGGCCCCGGATGGTGAGTGGCGGGCCCAGCGGGGTTGGCTTCAGATAATCCACGCGCAGCGATCCGGTCACAAAGCGAAAGGCCGGCGTGCTGCCGGGCTCGCGGCCGGCGGCGCGGTAGGCCGCGGCTGCGGCCGTGCCGGTTGAGTGGCAATCGACCAGCGAGGCGATCACCCCGCCGTAGACAAATCCAGGAATGGCGATGTGCCAGGGTTCGGGCGTGAAGACGGAGACGGTCTCATCTCCATCCCAGTCGGTGCGAATATGGTGGCCCTGGCCGTTGAGCCGGCCGCAGCCGTAGCAGTGCGCGAGATTCTCGGGGTAATGATCCTGGATGGCCATGATCCTGACAGTCTATCCCGCTCGGCCCGTTCCACGCGGTGACGTGTTTCCGGGCGCGAAGTGGCTCTGAAGCCGGCACACCGACTCCCGAACGCGCATCTACTTTTAGCGGAGGCCTGGAGGGCGATCTTCCGCATGGGCAAGGCTACTCTCACCTTGATGGCGTTGCTGTTTTGCCTGACCGTTGCGCAGGCGCGCGCGCAGAGCCGCATGGAAGCCGGCCTGCTGCTCGATTATCTGAACGTCTCCCAGACCCAGACCCCCAACTTCGGTCTGGGCGCACGGTTTGGGTACCGCGTTCATAGCCAAGTGATGCTTGAAGGCGAGTTGGCCTACGACTACGGCGTCAATTTCAACGAGCTTTACGTCAATGTCACCAGCGGCAAGGTGGCCGCGATTGGGCGCACCTCCATTGGCGTGACCGATGGCCTGTTCGGACCGATGCTGGAGCCGGCCCACCGCCATTTTCGCCCTTTCGTCACGCTCAAGGGCGGGTTCATCGATTTCCGCCTGAGCCCCAGCCTGCTTCCCTATAGCTCCGTGGCCAGCTCGGTCTTTGGCATCCGCAACTCCACTCTCAATGCGGCGCTCTATCCCGGCGGCGGCGCGGAAGCCAGCCTTGGACCGGTGGGACTGCGCCTGGAGTTTGGGGACCTGGTCTATTTCAACAACGGCGGTCACAACGATTTACGTATCACCTTCGGCCCTATCGTCCGCTTCTGAGCGTGCAAGCTGACCAAGCCGCTCAACCTTGCTTTTCTCTCCTGCGCCGCCCGACCTGCGCGGCCAGTTGCAGCAGCGCCTCATCGTCTTCCCGAGCCGAGGCAATCTGCACGCCGCCGACGGAGGAGGGAACGGTCACGCAGGGAACGCCAGCCAGGCTGAAAGGTGTGGTGTAGCGCAGCAGCCGTTTGCGCATGGCATCGCCCTCCGCGCTTTTGGCAGCCGCCACTGTGATCCGGGAGATGGGGGCGCAGGGCAGCATCACCAGTTCGTGACTGGCAAAGAGCTCATCGATGCGGCCGCGAAACTCCGCATGGCGGCGGCGCAGCTTCGCGATCTGCTCCGGGGTGAAGCTCGCGCCCCACTTCAGCCGGTCGCGGATCAGCGGCTGAAAGTGGTCGAACAGGCCGGCGTGCAGTTTGGCCGCCTCGGAGGCCTGAATGGGAGCGAAGATGTCCATCGACTCAGCCCACCAGCCGACGTCAACCGCGCGGCCTTCCAATCCAAGCTCCTCTAGTTCGCGGACCGCGGCATGAAAGCAGGCAGCCACCTCCGGTTCGCAGTCGTCCAGGAATGAATCGCTGACGTACGCGAACTGCGTAAAGCTTCGCGCCGGCTTCTTCTCCGCGGGCGCAAACGGGATGTTGAGCAGCGGCGCGTCCTCCAGATCGCGGAAGAGCCAGCCGAGGGTGTCGAAGCTCTCGGCGAGATGCAATCCGCCGCGCCAGTCCCCGCGTCCCAGGGAGGCGCGATAGCCCGCCAGACCACATAGCGCCGCGGGCACTCGTACCGAACCGCCGGTATCTGTGCCGATGGCCGCCACCGCAGAGCCCTCCATTACGGTGGCCGCCGGGCCGCTGGATGAGCCGCCGGTGAGTGCGTCGGTTGTCCCCGGCTGGATGCAGTCGCCAAACTCCGGGTTCTCGCCGGTGATGCCGTAAGCCAGCGGGTGCAGGTGCGCCTTGCCAATCAGCACCGCGCCCAGGGCGCGCAGTTGTTCAATCATCCAGGAGTCCCGCTGGGCGATGCCATTGCGCTCGCGGTAAAACTCGATGCCCGCGGTGGTCGGCGCGCCGGCCAGATCGAAGCAGTCTTTCACCGCAATTGGAACGCCCCACAGCGCAGCTCGCCCGTCGCCGAACGGGCCGCCCGTGCCCCGCGGCATGGCCTCTGCTCGCCTGGCTTCCTGGCGTGTCCAGTCCGCGTCCTGCCAGAGGTAGGTGTTGCGGCCGGGATTGCCATTCGAGCGCGCCAGCGCCTCCTCTGCGACTTGGGAGGGGCGCAAACGTCCGTCGGCAAACGCGCGGCGCAGTTCATGCAGGTTCATGGGCTCGTTGGTCATATTGAGAGATTGTAGGCCAGCGCCGCCGGCGCTTTCGGAGGCGCTCGGTGCTCCGGTACAATCAAGCCTTCGTACGCAGGAGTAGCTGCTTCCTCCATGTCCGCTGCGCCGCAAAGGGAAAGCTCCGGTTTGACCACGCCCGGGCTACAGCGCAAGACTCTGCCGCGCCGCCGCTGGCGCATCGCCTGGCTGCTCGGCCTGGGCGTGCTGATCAACTTCTTCGATCGCGTCAACCTTTCGGTCTCGCACGATGCGCTCTTTGCGGCCTTCGGGGTGAGCGATGTCGTCTTTGGCTATTTGTCGAGCGCTTACAACCTCACTTACGCGTCGCTGCAACTGCCGATCGGAGTGATTCTGGACAAGCTGGGCGTCAAGAAGGTGGGCCGCATCAGCACTTTCCTGTGGAGCTGCGCGTCATTCGGCGGAGCGATCACACCCACCCTGGGCGGCATGTTCGGCGCGCGATTCCTGCTCGGCGTAGGTGAGGCGCCCAGCTTTCCGGGAAATGCGAAAGCCGTCGGCCTGTGGTTTCCTCCGCATGAGCGCAGCTTCGCCACCTCCTTGTTTGACTCCGCCGCCAAGCTCGCCTCCGTCATTGGCATTCCGCTGATGGGCTTTGTGCTGATCCGTTTCGGCTGGCGCTGGAGCTTTGGGCTGACCGGCTTGCTGAGCTTTGCCTACTTCCTGCTCTTCTGGCGCGTGTACCGCGATCCGGCCGACGATCCGGATCTGAGCCCGGAAGAGCGCGCCTATATCGATGCAGGCGAAGGCGAACAAAGCGAAGATGAGCGTCCTGCCGGCCCCGCGCGCTCCCTCTTTTACCTGATCGCGCAGCGCAAGGTCATCGGACTGGTGCTCGGCTACGGCGCTTACAACTACGTATTTTTCTTGCTGCTCACCTGGCTGCCGACCTACATTTCTTCGGCCCTGCACATCGACCTGATGCACTCGTTTCTTTACACCAGCGTGCCGTGGATGATCGCCACCTGCACAGACCTGTTCCTCGGCGGCCTGCTGGTCGATTGGCTCATCCGCCGCTGCGCGAGCGCCAACCGCGTGCGGCGCATTGTGCTGATCGGCGGGACGACCTTCGGCCTGGGCATCTTCGGCGCTGCGCATGCTACTACGGCCGGCCAGGCGCTGTTGTGGGTCAGCATCTCGATTAGCGGGCTTGCCGCGGCCGCTCCGGTGGCCTGGTCTCTCCCATCACTCATCACCTCGCGCAACAACGTGGGCAAAGTCGGCGGCATCATCAACTTTTCCGGCCAGGTCTCCGGCATTACCGCCCAGATCCTCACCGGCTACATCGTTGAGGACCTGCACTCCTATGCATGGGTTTTCATTGTGCCGGCGATCTATCTGGCTATCGGGATCCTCGGCTATCTCTTCTTGCTCGGCCGCATTGAGCTCACCCCCGCGATGGAGTAGGACAGGAAAGTGAGTCTGTCGCATCCCTCCGGGTCTGCGCAGCGTCTAACGTCCGTCGGGACAGCCGTGACTGATCTGGTGCGTGCCACCAAATTTCCTCCGGCTGTACCATGGAAGCAGCACAATCATTGCAGTAGGAGTACCGGTGCCTCGGATTCACTTTCAACAGCAGCTCGCCGAGCTGAAAGACAAGCTTCTGGCCATGGCTGCGCTCGCCCAGCAATCCGTGGACTCCGCGGTGGAGGCCTACCTGCGCCGCGATAAGGGCCTGTGTAAATTCGTCAAGCAAAACGAGCGGGCCATCGACACCGCGCAGCGCGAGCTGGACGAGATGGCTTATGAGCTATTGGCCAAGGAACAGCCGATGGCCATCGATCTGCGCTTCACCATGGCGGTGATCAAGATCAACGCCGACCTGGAGCGCATTGGCGATCAGGCCATGGGGATCGTGCGCCGCACCAAAGAGACCCTCGATGAGCCCGCCGTGGAACTGCCGGTGGATTTTGCCGCCATGGGCGAATCTACCGGGCGCATGATCCGCTCCGCGGTGCAGGCACTGCTCGAAGGCGACGCCCGCCTGGCAGAATCCATCCGCGACATGGACGACGAGGTCGATCGCATGAACCGGGCGGCCCATACCGATCTGCTCAAGCTCATTCAGGAGAAGCCTGAACTCACGCGGCAGGCAATGAACGGCATCTTGATTGCGAAGCATCTGGAGCGCATCGCCGACCACGCCTCGAACATCGCCACCGACGTGATCTTCTGGATCCGCGGCGCCGATCTGCGCCACCAGCTAAGCATGTCGATGGACTGAGGAAAGCGGCTTCAGCTTTGCCTGCCTTCGCCGCGCAAAGATTCGTTAGAATATTGAATCCTTGCGAATCCCTGTGAATCCCACTGGGTAAAATCACCCTATTTTCGATCGAGACGCTCTGCGCCTGCGGACGTGCTGCGTCGCGAAGCAAGGAGAAGATTCGATGAACCTCCGGAAACTCGGGAATCTTGCCGTTCTTTTCTGCATGGTCGGGTTGGGCCTGCTGGCCTCCGCCCAAAGATCAGGCCGGTTGTACGATCCAGCCAAGGAGACGACGCTGACGGGCAAAGTGACCGCGGTTAACACCACCACCGGGCGGCGGGGCTGGAACGGCATCCATCTCACGGTGCAGGCCAGCGAAGGGACCTACGACGTACACGTCGGGCCGGCCGCTTACCTCACGGAGCAGGGCTTCAGCTTCGCCGAAGGCGATCAGGTGGAGATTGTGGGCTCGAAGATGGACTTCAACGGTGCGCCGGCAGTGATTGCGCGCGAGGTGAAGATGGGAGATAAGGTGCTTTCGCTGCGGGATAAACAAGGAATTCCGCTGTGGTCGCGCGGGCGCGGGGCAGGGCAGTAGACAGAGGGGAAGGGAATCGCGCTCCATCCTTGCCGCGATGACTGCGGCAAGGATGGAACGACGCGAAGGTTAGACGCCGATGACGGCGCAGAGTTCCTTGACGGCCGCAGCGCTCTTCTTCAGGCCGGCATCTTCTTCGGCGGTGAGCTTGATCTGGACGATCTGCTCGATGCCGCCGGCGCCCAGTTTGCAGGGCACGCCGATGTAGTAGCCCTCGATGCCGTACTCGCCTTCCAGATAGGCGGCGCAGGGCAGGATCTTCTTCTTGTCCTTGAGGATGGCTTCGACCATCTCGGTGACCGCGGCCGAAGGCGCGTAGTAGGCGCTGCCGGTCTTCAGGTACTTGACGATCTCGGCGCCGCCGTCGCGGGTGCGCTGAATCATCGCCGCCAGCCGGTCGGGCGCGATCAGTTCGGGCAGCGGGATGCCGGCCACCGTCGAGTAGCGGGCCAGCGGAACCATGGTGTCGCCATGGCCGCCGAGCACGAAGGCGGTCACGTTCTCCACGCTGACGTTCAGTTCCTCGGCAATAAAGGCGCGGAAGCGGGCCGAGTCCAGCACGCCGGCCATGCCGATGACGCGCTGGCGGTTGAAGCCCGACTGCCGGAAGGCGGCCTGGGCCATTGCATCCAGAGGATTGGAGACGATGATCAGGATCGACTCCGGCGACTGCGCCACCACCTTCTGCACCACGTCGGACATGATCTTGAAGTTGGTGTTGAGCAGATCGTCGCGGCTCATCCCAGGCTTGCGCGGAATGCCGGCGGTGATGACGACGATGTCGGAGTTGGCCGTGGCCGCGTAATCGTTCGCGCCGTTGATGTGCACATCCTGCTTGGCAATCGGCATCGCCTCGAGCAGGTCCAGCGCCTTGCCCTGGGGCACGCCCTCGACCACGTCGACCAGAACCACATCGGCCAGCTCTTTGGCCGCAATCCAGTGCGCGCACGTGGCTCCCACGTTGCCCGCGCCTACAATTGAAACCTTCTTTCGCATCTTCATTTCTCCTGTGAGGTTGAAAAGCGAAGCTAGCGGCGTTAGCGGAGCTAGCGGGGCCAGCCGTGTGAGCGGAGCAAACGGGATTAGGACAACGGACGTTTGTCTTGAAGCTGCGCTTCATCCGCGGTATTCAGGAGATAGTGTGAAGTGCCGGGATGGGCAGTGGCTCGAGCCCATTCATGGCACAACTGTTTCTAGCTCCGCTAGCACCGCTAACCCCGCCAGCTCCGCTCCGTACTACATGTTGCCGATCATGCGCGTGGCAAACTCGCTGGTGCCCACCTTGGTGGCCCCGGCGGTCTGGCGCTCAAAGTCGTAGGTCACGAACTTTTGCAGGATCGTCTTCTCGAGCGACGCCTCGATCAGCCGCGCCGCTTCCTTCCAGCCCATGAATTCGAACATCATCACACCCGAAAGAATTACCGAGCCGGGATTGATCACGTCCTTGTCCGCGTACTTGGGCGCGGTGCCGTGCGTTGCTTCAAACACGGCGTAACCGTCGCCGATGTTGGCGCCCGGCGCGATGCCCAGGCCGCCCACCTGCGCGGCCGCCGCGTCGCTGATGTAGTCGCCGTTCAGGTTGGACGTGGCCAGCACGCTGTAGTCCGAGGGCCGGATGATGATCTGCTGGAAGATGGAGTCGGCGATCCGGTCGTTGATCAGGATCTTCGACTTCCATGCGCCATTGCCATGCGACTTGCCGATCGAGTCCAGCACCGCCTTGACCTCCGCGCAGACGGAATCGCGGAAGGCCTGGGGCGCAAACTCCATACCCGGCTCGATCAACGCGGCGTTCTGCTCCACGGTGAGGCCGGGGTTCGTCTCCAGATTGCCCAGAATCCAGCTTTCGCGCTCCGTCACCACGTGGTCGCGGAACTCCTGCGTGGCCACCTCGTAGCCCCACTCGCGGAAGGCGCCTTCGGTGAACTTTTGAATATTGCCCTTGTGCACCAGGGTCACGGTCTTGCGACCTGACTCCATTGCGTGGCGGATGGCGTAGCGCACCAGGCGCTTGGTGCCAAAGATCGAAATCGGCTTGATGCCCACGCCGGAATCGGTGCGGACCTTCTTCTTGCCGCCCTTCAGCATCTCGTCGTTCAGGAAGCTGATCAGCTTGGCGGCTTCGGCGGTGCCTTCTTTGAACTCGATCCCCGAGTACACGTCTTCAGTGTTCTCGCGGAAGATCACGATGTCTACCTGCTCGGGGTGCTTCACGGGGCTGGGCACGCCCTGGTAATACTTCACCGGGCGGACGCAGGCGTAGAGATCCAGAATCTGGCGCAGGGCCACGTTCAGCGAGCGGATGCCGCCGCCCACCGGCGTCGTCAGCGGCCCCTTGATGGAGATACGCAGGTCGCGCGCCGCCGCCACGGAATCATCGGGCAGCCAGGTGTTGAACTTGCGGAAAGCCTTCTCGCCTGCATAGATCTCATACCAGCGAATGGCGCGCTTGCCCGCGTAGGCCTTCTCCACGGCCGCATCGAAGACCCGCTGCGAGGCCTTCCAGATATCGCGGCCGGTGCCGTCGCCCTCGATGTAAGGAATGATTGGATTGTCAGGGATTGTGAATTGACCGTTGCTGTATTCGATCGGTTGGCCGTCTTTGGGCAATTCCAGCCCGTTGTACGTGTTCTGCATTGTCTGTGCGGCGCCCCTTCCTGCGTGCAAAAAATTGCGAATGAAACCACTTTCGAGGCTAACACCTTGAAATCCAGGGTGGCAATGACAGCGAATCGCGCTGGCGGCGCCTGTCGAGCGCTACCCGGCTGGCGGCTTACTGGGTTTGCAGCCGGACTGCGAGACCACGCTTTTTCTTCTGGAAATCGGCCCTTCCCCGCATTCCGGGATGGACCCTCCATGAATTTATTCGGAATCCTGTTTTTGCCTGCCCGGATGCGATAGACTCATGCGGGAACCCCTTGACGGAACCGCTATTTTTGACCCCCGGAGGGCACATCGAAATTGGGCAAGAACATGGTCCCAAAGAAGCTCTTCTTCACGAAGGGCGTCGGTAAACACAAGGAGCGGCTCACGTCTTTTGAGCTGGCCCTTCGCGACGCAGGCATCGCCTCGCAGAACCTGGTACGCGTCTCTTCCATCTTCCCGCCGCAGTGCAAGATTCTTTCCCGCAAGGAAGGTCTCAAGTACCTGAATCACGGCGAAATCGTATTCGCGGTGATCGCGGAGAACTCCACCCGCGAGCCGCACCGGCTGATCGTGTCCAGCATCGGCGTGGCCATCCCCGCCGACCGCAACACCTACGGCTACCTGAGCGAGCACCACAGCTTTGGCGAGACCGAGGAGCAGGCGGGCGAGTACGCCGAGGAACTGGCGGCCGAGATGCTTGCCACAACCCTCGACGTCGACTTCGATCCGGATAAGAGCTGGGACGAGAAGAAGGAGATCTACCGCATCTCCAACAAGATTGTTCGCACCAGCAACATCACCCAGTCGGCGGTAGGCGACAAGAACGGCAAATGGACCACCACCATCGCCGCGGCGGTTCTGATCCTCGAAGAGTAGGCGCCGCATGCAGCGGAGCTTGAGAAGGAATCTCTGGCAGGCATAGGCGTCAGCGCAACGATGATTCGAGGCCAATTCCGCGCGGCGGGATTGGCCTTGTTCTTGCCGGGCCTTTTGAAGCGGCCACGCTGTGTTGGCACAGCGCAGATGTCCGGGCGCAGACCTGCGAAGACACGATCTCTGACGTGAAAGGTTGATTCACACCATGACCAGCGCGCGAACCTACACCGTCGCTCTCGTGCAGATGCGCATGGGTCCCGATCCCGAGGCCAACTTCACGGCCGCCCTCGACCGCATCCGGGAAGCAGCCCGAGGCGGCGCGCAGATCGTCTGCCTGCCCGAGCTTTTCCGCACCCAGTACTTCTGCCAGCGAGAAGAGCTTGCGCTGTTTGATCTTGCGGAGCCAATTCCGGGTCCATCCACAGAGCGGCTCAGCGCATTGGCGCGCGAACTGCGCGTGTCGATCGTCGCCTCGCTGTTCGAGCGCCGCGCGCCGGGGCTCTATCACAACACGGCGGTCACCCTGGATGCGCAGGGCAAACTGGCCAGCGTGTACCGCAAGATGCATATTCCTGACGACCCGCTCTACTACGAGAAGTACTACTTCACGCCCGGCGACATGGGCTTCCGCGCCGTGGATCTTGAAGTGGGCCGGGTGGGCACGCTGGTGTGCTGGGATCAGTGGTACCCCGAGGGGGCGCGCCTCACCGCCTTGCAGGGCGCCGAGGTCCTGTTTTATCCGACCGCCATCGGCTGGCACCCGGCGGAGAAGGAAGAGTTCGGTACCGCGCAGTACGAGGCCTGGCAGACGATCCAGCGCTCCCACGCCATTGCCAACGGCGTCTATGTGGTGGCCGCCAACCGCGTGGGCATGGAACATGGCGATATTCTTGGCAACCGCGCCGCAGGCCCGGGCCTCGAGTTCTGGGGCGGCAGTTTCATCGCCGATCCCTTCGGCCGCCTGATCGCCAAGGCATCGCACGACAAAGAGGAGATCCTCGTCGCCACGGTCGATCTGCACCTGATCGAGGAGACGCGCCGCAACTGGCCCTTTCTGCGCGACCGCCGCATCGACGCCTACGCGCCCATCACGCGCCGCTTTTTAGATCCCGCACAAGATAGGGAGCCGCACTAAACATGGGTGCCTCGCTCTAACCGCGCCCGTTGCGGTTACGGTGCCAAGGAAGAACGGATTCAGAACAGAAAGAGTACCGACGCACAATGTCTCTGTCCGATACGCCGCGCCAACTCGGGTTCCGCATGCCCGCCGAATGGGAGCCCCACGAGGCCACCTGGCTGGCTTGGCCGCACAATCCCGAGGACTGGCCGGGCAAGTTCTCCTCGATCCCCTGGATCTATACGGAGATCGTGCGCCTGCTTGCAGAACGCGAGCGCGTGCACCTGGTTGTGGAAGACGCGAAGACGCAGAGCCGCGTCACCGGCATGCTGCGCCGCGCTCATGCCAACCTGGACAATGTGAGCTTTCACGCCTGGCCCACCGATCGCGGCTGGACGCGCGACTCCGGCCCCATCTTCGTGCGCAATGCCGAGGGCCAGGTAGCGCTTACCAACTGGCAGTTCAACGCCTGGGCCAAGTACGAGGACTGGCAACTCGACGACCAGTTGCCCAGCCGCGTGAACGAGCTGCTTAGCCTGACCGAGTGGCAACCCGCGCTGGCGCTGCCGGATGGAGTGCAGCACCGGGTAGTGCTCGAGGGCGGATCAATTGACGTCAACGGCGCCGGGATGATGCTTACGACCGAAGAGTGCCTGCTGAGCGACGTGCAGCAGCGCAACCCCGGCCTCACGCGCGAGCAACTGGAGCAGGTCTTTTCCGATTACCTCGGTATCGACCAGGTGATCTGGCTGGGCCGCGGCATCGCCGGGGACGATACCCACGGTCACGTGGACGACATCGCCCGCTTCGCGGGGCCAGACACCATCGTCGCCGCCGTGGAGCCGAATACGAAGGACCCCAACCACGAGCCGCTGGCAGAAAATCTGGCGCGCATGAAGGCCGCGCGGACGCCGCAAGGCAAGCAGTTTACGATTGTCGAACTGCCCATGCCTCGGCCGATTGTCTTTCGGAAGCAGCGGGTACCGGCCAGCTATGCCAATTTCTATCTTGCCAACGGCGTGGTGCTGATGCCGACCTTCCATGATCCCAACGACCGCGTGGCTCTCAACATCCTGGCCGAGGCCTTTCCGGATCGCGAGGTGATTGGGGTACACAGCGTGGACCTGATCTGGGGCCTGGGCGCGCTCCACTGCATGACCCAGCAGCAACCGGCGGCAGGAGTGGCGCGGCCATGACTGCCGATCTTGAATTCATGCAGGCGGCGCTGGCCGAAGCCCGTGCCGCGGGCCATGCCGGCGAGGTGCCCATCGGTGCAGCCGTGGTCTTCGAAGGGCGGGTGATCTCGACGGGCCAGAACTCGGTATTACGCCGGCTCGATCCCACGGCCCACGCGGAGATCGTAGCCATGCGCGGCGCAGCGCAGGTTATCGGCAATTACCGTCTGCTGGGCTGCACGCTCTACTGCACTCTGGAGCCCTGCGCCATGTGCGCCGGGGCGCTGATCCACGCGCGCGTGGGCCGGTTGGTGTACGCCGCGCCCGACCCGAAAGCGGGGGCTTGCGGCTCGGTTCTCACGGTGCTCAATCATCCTCAGCTCAACCACCAGATGCCGGTGGAGCAGGGCGTGCGGGCCGAAGAATCCGCCGAGCTGCTGCGGAATTTTTTTCGGGATCGACGGTAGAGTGAAAGTTAGGAGTCTGAATGGAACATTTTGACCCTGCGCCGTGGATCAAGAATTCTCAGAAGGTCACGGATATATTCGGACGGTGGCCGTCATTTCACGACGCTGAAATTCAGGAAGTGCGTCTGTTCACAGCCGATGGAGAACCGTGGAGTATCGGCTCTGATTCGCCGGTAATGGAAATGGCCATTCACTTTTTTGAAATGACAAAGGATGTGACGCCGGAGGGCTACTTTGTTCTCAAAAACCACACCCTCGCCCGTTTCAAGTTCTGCAATGTCGAAGACCTGGAGCTTTCAGATTTCTGGTATCAGAACTGCATCTTCGGACTCGAATTTGGAACTCAAACCGTCAGCTACCCACAAGGCCAGCGAAACGGGAACGCCGTAGATCTGTTGACAGTACAGATAAACTCAAGCGTCGGACTGCGCGGCCATTTCCGGTGCCGTTCGGCTGAGGTACTTTCTGCAGAACTATGTGATGCTCGCGGCAGAATGATATTTCAACCCGAGTCCTAGCTCGTTAGCCCCGCCAGCACCGCTTCTGGCCTTTATCTCCGCGTGCGCTCGCGAATCCGCTCTGCCTCCGCGGGCCACTTCTCCGCCAGCTCGGCGTAGCTGCCGCTGCGGTAATCCGCGAAATCGAATCCTGGCGCCACCGTGCAGCCGAGCAGGGCCATCTTGCCGCCTTCAGCGAGCCGGGTGCCCTGCCACACTCCGGCGGGAACGAGCAACTGCACATGCTGCCCGGCCTCTAGGTCCTGTCCAAGGGTAAAGAGGGCGGAGCTGCCATCCGGTTTGAGCTGGAGCATCTCGACTGGATCGCCGAGGTAAAAGTGGAACAGCTCGTCGGAGTCGATGGAATGCATCTCGGAGAAGGTGCCCGGCTCGAGCAGATAGTAGATGGCCGTGCCCAGGGCGCGGGCGCCGCGGGCCATGCCGATTCGTTCCTCGGAGATGTAGGTCTGCCGGTAAAAGCCGCCCTCCGGATGCGGCTCCAGGTTGAGCGTGCGCTTGAGGTCTTCCGCGTTCATCCTCCGATAGTACGGCATTTCGATCGCATCGCGGGTACGGCGCCACGACTGCGCAGTAGAATGAAAGCAGCATGATCGTACAGGTTTACAGCGCGGCCTGGTGCCGCGACTGCCGGGCTGCGAAGCAGTTTTTGGACCGGCACGGCATCTCCTACAGCGAAATCGATGTGGACGCGAACCCCGCCGCATCGGCGGAGGTCATCCGCCACGTGGGCAAGCGCGCCGTTCCGCAGTTGGTGATCGACGGCGAGTGGTTTCAGCCCTATGCGCCGGGTCACGGCCTGCTCTTCGATGAGTTGCACCGCCGTCTGGGAATCCCGCGCGAGTAAGCCCTTTACCTCGTACAATCGAGAGTTGGCTTGCCGTAGAGATACGCAGCGCACCTCTGTGGTCTCCCAGGTCCCCAAATCGGGACCCTTCGACACGCTCAGGGCAGGCTCTGGGGCACCCGTTGCTCAGGAAATCTTCAATAAAGCTGAAAAGCCAGGAGTTGACCGTTGATCGACCGCTACACTCGCCCCGCGATGGGCCGCATCTGGACCGAGGAAAACAAGTACCGCTGCTGGCTGAAGGTGGAGTCGGCGGCCAGCACCGTGCTTGCAGAGGATGGCGTAATTCCCGCCGCCGCTGCCGAAGCCATTGCCACCAAAGCGACGGTGGACGCCAGCCGGGTGGCTGCGATTGAGGCCGAGGTCAAGCACGACGTCATCGCATTTACCACCGCTGTGGCCGAGAGCCTGAAGGCGCAGGGGCTTGATGCCGAGTCGCGCTGGCTGCACTACGGGCTGACCTCCAACGACATTGTGGACACCGCGCAGGCATTGCAGATCAAGGAAGCCTCCGGCCTGCTGCGCGAGGGAATGGTGGCCTTTATGGCCGTGCTCAAGCGCCGCGCCCTGGAGTTCAAGCACACGCCGACGATCGGGCGCACGCACGGGATTCACGCCGAGCCCACCACGTTTGGGCTGAAGCTGCTGAACTGGTACGCCGAGATGCAGCGCAACCTGGAGCGCTTCGATGCCGCCGCCGAGGGAATGCGCGTGGGAAAGCTCTCCGGCGCGGTAGGCACCTTCGGCCATTTGAAGCCGGAGCATGAGGAGCGCATCTGTGCGCGGCTCGATCTGAAGCCGGCGCCGGTAGCGACGCAGGTTTTGCAGCGCGATCGCCATGCCGCCTACATCTCCACGCTGGCGATTGTCGGCTCGACCCTGGACAAGATCGCGGTCGAAGTTCGGCACCTGCAGCGCACTGAGGTGCGCGAGGCACAGGAGTACTTCAGCGAGAAGCAGAAGGGCTCCTCGGCGATGCCGCACAAGAAGAATCCGATCACTTCAGAGCAGATCAGCGGTCTGGCCCGCGTGCTGCGTGGCAATGCCCAGGCGGCGTTTGAAGACATTGCCCTGTGGCACGAGCGCGACATCTCGCACTCTTCGGTGGAGCGGGTGATCTTCCCGGATTCGACGATTCTCGTCGACTACCTGCTGGCCAAGACGACCGACCTGATCGACCGCTTGTTGGTCTATCCCGAGCGCATGAAGAAGAACCTGGAGTCGACCGGCGGGCTGATCTTCAGCGGCCAGTTGCTGCTCGACCTGGCCGAGGCCGGCATGCTGCGCGAAGACGCCTACCGCCTCGTCCAGTCCCATGCCATGCGGGCGTGGAAAGAGGATCTGAACTTCCGCGAAGAGGTTGGCAAGGACGAGAAGATCACAAAGCTGCTCAGCCCCGAGAAGCTGACGAAGACGTTCGACTACACCCGTCAGTTGGGCAATGTGGATGCGATCTTCAAGAGGGTGTTGGGAGCTTAGCAGCTTCTAGCTGCTTGTGACAGTTTATCGAGCAGCTCTAAACGAAAAGCAACCGCAGATCCTTCGCTTTGCTCAGGGTGACAGGCTCGTCTACTGATGGAGGGCTCCGTCGCCCCTCCGGGGCTGGCCTTAATTGGTCCGCGGACCCAGGATTGCGCCTTCGCTGCCGCTCAGGCTTCATCCTGGGCTAACATCCTGCGCTCCCTCCGGGAGCTTTTTTGATGCGGACGTGATCCCGCGATGCAAAATGCACGAACCGGAAAGCTGAGCGCTGCCAGCCAGGAGCGAAGAGTGCCGCGCCATAGGCGCAGGGTTTATTAGCCCCGCGCTTCAGCGTGGGGTGGGCTTCGCGGTTATAGAATGGGAGTCCCGTTGGGACGGTGCACGATGGCTCACACGTACGCGAGCAACTTCATCCATTGCATCTTCAGCACCAAGGACCGCAGCTCCTTGATTCCCGCCGCCCGCACAACCGAACTCTATGCTTACCTGGGCGGCATCGCCCGAGGCGAGGGCTTCTCGCTTATCGCCGCAGGCGGCACGGCAAATCACCTTCATTTGCTCTTCGATTTGCCGGCGTCCTGCGCACTCGCCCACGCAGTCCAAAAGCTGAAAGGAAGCTCTTCCCGGTGGATGGGAAAGGGATTTGCCTGGCAGGAAGGATACGGAGCCTTCAGCGTCAGCCCTTCGCAAATCGAGGTGGTCAAGAGATATATTCAAAACCAAGAGCAACACCACCGGAAGCGCAATTTTGAAGAGGAGTTTGTCGCCCTTCTGCGCAACTGTGGAATCGAATACGACGAGCGTTATGTGTTTGGGTAAAGGAAGGCGGCGCCGTCCCTACGGGACTCGACATGATCTCAATGGCTGCAATCCCCACGCTGAAGCGCGGGGCTAACAAACGTTGCGCCTACGGCGCGATGCCGAGTGCAGCCGTAAGTCGGGCGGCAATTTGGCAAGTGGATCGCGCTGCGAGCAAAGGACGCCAAGGCTACGATGTAGCCTTTTTGCTGAGAGATGAAGGCTGAGAGCTGAGAGCGGAAGGCGAGCAGTCAGGAGCTAGAAGCTGAATATCACGGTTGCCATCACCGGCGCCTCGGGCGCGATCCTTACGCGTGAGGCCCTTCGCGCTCTGGAGGCTGATGAGCGCGTCTCCCGCGTACATTTTGTCGCCAGCGAAAACTCCCTCCGCGTCCTCGCCGAAGAACTGAATATCTCCGGCCGCACCGATCTTCTCGAGAAACTCCTGTTGTCCAAGACCAAGAAGATCGTTCAGCACAGCGATGCTGACATCGGCGCCTCGATTGCCAGCGGCAGCCATCCGTCGGACGGCATGATCGTCATCCCGTGCTCGATGGGCACGCTGGCCTCGATTGCCAACGGGCTGGCCGACTCGCTGATCGCCCGCGCCGCCGACGTCACGCTCAAGGAGCGCCGCCCGCTGATCCTGTGCGTGCGCGAGACGCCCTTCAACCGCATCCACCTGCGCAATATGACGCTGGCCGCGGAGGCGGGCGCCACCATCTTCCCCTGCATGCCGGCGTTCTACCAGCCCAGCGCCGATCTGGCCGCGGTCACTCGCCAGTTCGTCTGCCGCGTGCTGGCCCACATCGGTTTGCCGCAGCCGGATGCCTACGTGTGGAAGCCGGAAGAGTGAGAAGAGCAGGGAACCGCAGGGAACAAGGGACCGAGGGAACAGGGGACAACGGGAACAAGGCCCGATGCTAAGGTCATTCTTTCCTTGACACCCCCGCATCCGGCCCTCGATACTGCCGTTAATGCCGAACGCAAGAGAATACGGAAGGGCGGCCATGTGCATGTGTATGCGCGGGGGACCCGTCCGTCCGGCTCTTGAACGGCTGATGCGATAAGCGCAACCGATTCCAAGCCGAGCGGCCCGGTCCCGAAGCGGACGCGGGCCGCTTTCATTTGTGCACGATCCGACGAATTCCCCCGGTTCGGCTCAAGTGCATAGACGGGAAAAGATGTTCCTCGGGGGCTAAAGCCCCGATGATTTTGTATGTTGCGGCACGGCTGAAAGCCGTGCCCTTTCAAAACACAGGTCTAATCGAATTTGTTTCAAAACGAAGATCCAATCGAATTTCGAGGAGCTCATGATGTCCGATTCGAAGCCGCAGCACCAGCTTGCCACGCTCGCCGTTCATGCCGGGCAGGTTCCCGACCCCACCACCGGTTCGCGCGCCGTCCCCATCTACCAGACCACCTCGTACCTGTTCAACGATGCGGACCATGCTGCGCGGCTGTTCGCGTTGCAGGAGTTCGGCAACATCTACACGCGCATCATGAACCCGACGACGGACGTGTTTGAAAAGAGGGTAGCGGCGCTCGAGGGTGGCGCGGCGGCGCTGGCGACGGCCTCGGGTCAGGCGGCCGAGACGCTGGCCATCACCACGCTGGCGACGGCAGGCGACGAGATCGTCTCCACTACCTCGCTGTACGGCGGCACCTACAATCTGTTCCACTACACGCTGCCGCGGCTGGGCATTCAGGTGCGTTTTGTGGATGGCGATGATTTCGACGGCATCCGCGCGGCCATCAACGAGAAGACCCGCGCTCTCTACACCGAGACGCTGGGCAATCCCAAGCTGGACATTGCGGATCTTGAAACGCTGGCCAAAATCGCGCACGAAAACAAGCTGCCGTTGATCGTGGACAACACCGTGGCCTCGCCGGCGCTGGTGCGGCCGATCGAGTGGGGTGCGGACATCGTGATCAACTCCGCCACGAAGTTCCTGGGCGGACACGGCACGGCCATTGGCGGCGTGATTGTGGACGCGGGCAAGTTCGACTGGGCGGCCTCGGGCCGGTTCAGCGAATTCACTGAGCCTGATCCCAGTTATCACGGTCTGTCCTATACCAAGGCCTTCGGACCGCTGGCGTTCATCCTGAAGGCGCGCGTACAGGGCTTGCGCGACACCGGCGCGGCGCTCGCGCCGTTCAATGCTTTTCTGCTGTTGCAGGGGATTGAGACGGTGCACCTGCGCATGGAGCGCCACTCGCAGAACGCGCTGGCCGTTGCCAAGCACCTGGCCGGCCACCCCGGCGTGGCGTGGGTGAACTACCCGGGCCTGGAATCGAGCCACTACTTCAAGCGCGCGCAGAAGTACATGCCCAAAGGGCAGAGCGCGATGGTCACCTTCGGCATCAAGGGCGGCTACGAGGCGGGCAAGAAGCTGATCAACGAGCTCAAGCTGTTCTCGCTGCTGGCCAACATTGGAGACGCCAAATCGCTGGTGATTCATCCGGCGTCGACGACCCATCAGCAGCTCTCAGCCGAGGAGCAGGCCAGCACCGGTGTGACGCCGGAACTGGTGCGGCTCTCGGTGGGGATCGAGGATGTGCGCGATCTGATCGCCGATCTCGACCAGGCGATCAAGGCGGTTGGGGCACAATAGGAGAGGCGGGCTTTTTGTTGGTGGCTTCCGCGCCTGCCGGGATTTGTGGTCTCCAGGTCCCCAAAAGCGGGGGACCCGGCACCTGCGGTGCGGCAGACGGCGCTTGCGCGCCAGTAGAGTTGTGCTCTCCCAGGTTCCCAAAAGCAGGGGACCTGGGGCACCCACGGTTGGCGGCGTTGAGTTAGATACCGGAAGGCTACGAACCAGAGGCCAGGAGCTAGAAGCTTGAGTCAGATGACCGAATCCATCAAGTCCAGCGCCAGCGGGTCTTCGCCGGGCGCGAAGGTTCTGGCGCCGACCTACGAGGGCGACTTTGTGCTCGACGGCGAGCTGCCGCTCGAGTGCGGATGTACGCTGGTGTCGCCCACACTGCATTATGCGGTGTACGGCCGGCTGAACGCGGCCAGGGACAACGCCGTTCTCGTTTGTCACGCCCTCTCGGGTTCCGCCCTGGTGGGCTCCTGGTGGCCCGAGGTTTTCGCTCCCGGCGCGGTGCTCTCGCTGGAGCAGGACTTCGTCATCTGCATCAACATGCTGGGCTCCTGCTACGGTTCCACGGGGCCGGGCAGCGTCAATCCTGACACGGGCCAACCCTACGGCCCGGATTTCCCGCTCATCTCCATTCGCGACAATGTGCGTGCCCAGGCCCGGCTGCTGGACTCGCTGGGCGTGCGCCGTTTGCGCCTGGTGCTGGGCGGCTCCATCGGCGGCATGCAGGCGCTGGAGTGGGCCATTCAGTTCCCCGAGCGGGTCGAGCGCGGACTGGTGATTGGCGTGGCGCCGCTGGGTGCCATGGGGCTCGCACTGAACCATCTCCAGCGTCAGGCCATCCAGCACGATCCCGAATGGTACGGCGGCCGCTATCTGCCGCAGAAGCCGCCACGGCGCGGCCTCTCGCTGGCCCGCCAGATCGCCATGCTGAGCTACAAGTCCGCCCCGCTCTTCGAGGAGCGCTACGGGCGCAATCCCGATCGCAGCGGCGAGGATCCGTGGCAGGCGGACGGGCAGGGAAGCGGCCTGATCGGCGGGCGGTTCGATATTGCCGGCTATCTCGATCACCAGGGCGCCCGCTTCATCGATCGCTTTGATGCCAATTCCTATCTGGCCATTCTGCGCACCATGGACACCTGGGATCCGCTGCGCGGCTACGCTTCGCCGCAGGAGGCCTTCGGGCGCATTCGCGCGCGGTTGAAGTTTATCGGCATCAGCACGGACTGGCTGTTTCCCGCCGAGGATGTACGCCGCTTTGCAGAGACGCTGCGCGCGGCGGGTGCCGATGCCGAGTATCGCGAGATGATCAGCGCGCATGGGCACGATGCGTTCCTGGCCGAACAGGCGGAACTGGTCCGGCTTTTGCAGTAAACCTGCGGAAAAACAACCGCAGAGGAAATTTTTGCGTCTTTTCCCGCAGGCGCCGGGTGGTCTCCTGACGACTTTGCTTGTCAGGGTTAACCCGGGTTTCTATAATCCTTTGCAATGCCTCAGAGGAGGCTTAGTATTGTTTGCCCGGCTCACCCGCCCTTGCGGCGCGTTCTTTGTTCCGCAGATGTCGGCGTGTGATTTATGATTTACCTCCAGTTTGGCGTTTCCCAGGAGCACAGAATGAAGAAGCTAGTCCTTGCATCTGCGATGGCTCTGGCCAGCGTTGCCCTGATTGCCTCTCCCGCGTTGCGGGCGCAGGACAATTCGGGCCAGATCACCATCTCCGATCCGGCTGAATTCAACGCGTATCAAAACGCGGTCACCCAGACCCAGCCTGCGGCCAAGGCCGCGGCTCTGGAAGCATTTCTGCAGAAGTATCCGCAGAGCGTGGTCAAGAAAGCGGTCTTGCAGGAACTCATCGGGACCTACCAGCAACTCAACCAGCCGGACAAGGCGCTCAGCGCGGCCAGCCGCCTCCTGCAAGTTGAGCCTGAGAATATGCAGGCCATCTTCATCTCGGTTTACCTGAGGAAGAACGAGTGCCAGCAGAGCATCGATCCGAACACCGGAGAGAGCAAGAATCCGCAGACCTGCAATGACGCGGCGACTCTGGCCAACAAGGGCCTGACCGCCCCTAAGCCGAACGGGCTGGCGGATGCGGACTGGAAGAAGATCACGGATGCGGCCTATCCCATCTTCCACTCGGCCATCGCACTCGATGACGCGGTCGTGAAGAAGGACTACGCCGATGCCATCAAGCAGTACACCTCCGAGCTGATGCTCTACTCGCCGCAGCAGACCCAGGCCGGTCCTGGCCTGGTGGATACGCTGAATCTGGCGGAGGCCTACTCCAAGGAAGGTCCGACGCGCGATGAGGTCAAGGCCTGCTGGTTCTATGCCCGCGCCTGGAACTTCGCTCCGCCGGCCTACAAGTCCCAGATCGAGCCCAAGCTCGAATACTGGTACAAGCGCTATCACGGCAACCTGGACGGCATCAATGATGTGAAGACGCAGTCGGCGCAGACGCTGTTCCCGCCGTCTACCTTCACCATCAAGCCCGCGCCCACGCCGCCGGAGATCGTGCACAACGTAATCACCAGCACGCCCGACCTGACCAAGCTGAACCTGGAAGACAAGGAGTTCATCCTGGCCAACGGCAACCCGGCTGACGCCCAGAAGCTGTGGAGCGTTCTGCAGGGCCAGATGACGCCGGTTCCGGGTATCGTGATCAGCGATCCCGCCACCGCGCTGAAGGTCACTGTGACCACCGCCGCAGGCAAGCCCAAGGACTACGTGGTGAAGCTGAACACGCCTGGGCCGTGCAGCGCCGTGCCGCCTGCGCCCACCTCCGACCTGCGCCTGAAGGAAGCCAAGGATTACCTGCAGGCCAACGGGGTGGCTGCCGACGTGAGTGCGATTACCGATCTCGATCGTGCCCACAGGATCAAGATCGAGCCCGCAGTCACGGTGATCAATGTGGCTGTGACCCAGGACGCCAAGGACTCCAAGACGGCTGACTTCGTGGTCAACCTGAAGGAACCGCTGAGCTGCAAGGATGCTCCGGCGGAGGGCACGGTCGCTGCGACCCTGCCGGCCCTGGAGATCGACGGCACCTACAGCACCTACACGACCACGCCGGCCAAGCCGGGCGTTGCCGCCAAGGCGCAGATCGTGCTCAACGAGGGATTCGTGCAGCAGCCGAAGAAGGCTCCGGAGCATCATCGTCCGGTGCGCCGCACCACTCACCGCGCTCGTTAACCATCACCGGAGTACCGGCGCAGGAAACCGCGCCGGTACATTTTCTGGGGAGCCAAACAAGGGCAGCCGCATAGGCTGCCCTTCTTGTTGTTGGGATGTGTAGGGTGTTGCGGCGCGCCGGCCTTTTCTACTCGCCGAGCATGATGCGCTGGATGCGGCTGGCCCGCCCGGTGGCCGGGTCGCACTCCACCAGCGCGGCGCACAGCTTCGGATTGCCCTTGGCCGCCTCGAACTTGCCCGGCATGCCGGTGAGGAAGCGGTGCAGCACCATATCCTTTTCCACGCCGATGACGCTGTCGTAGGGTCCGCTCATGCCAACGTCGGTCTGGTAGGCGGTGCCGTTGGGCAGGATGCGCTCGTCGGCGGTAGGCACATGCGTGTGGGTGCCCAGCACCGCCGTGACGCGCCCGTCCAGATACCAGCCCATGGCCACCTTCTCGCTGGTGGCCTCTGCGTGGAAGTCCACGAGGATCACCTTGGCCTTCACCCCGGCCAGCAGCGCCTCCGCGCCTTGGAAGGGATCGTTGGTGGAACCCATGAAGACGCGCCCTTGCAGATTCAGCACGGCATAGGGGACGCCGCTCGCGGTGGCGCCTTCGTAGACTCCGTAGCCGGGCAGATTAGGCGCGAAGTTGGCGGGGCGCAGCACACGGCGCGGGCGGTCGTGGCTGTCGGGTGGGACCGACTTCAGGTACTCGGCCAGTTCCTTCTTGTCCCAGACGTGGTTGCCTGTGGTGAGCACGTCGGCGCCCCAGTCAAAGACCTCCTCGGCGATCTGCGGGGTCACCCCGAAGCCGCCGGCGGCGTTTTCCACGTTCACCACCGTCAGCTCCACGCTGTGCGTTGAGCGCAGGTGACCGATATGCTCGCGGACGATGCGCCGCCCCGCGCTGCCGAAGATGTCGCCGATGAAAAGAATATTCAAAAACAGCTCCTAGCGATGCCGGCCTGTAGCCTATAGCGAATGGCTACTGGCCTTCTTCCTGCCCGTTGTTTCCAGTGCCCTCGTTCCCTGTCTTTCTCATCAAGGGGAAGAGAATCACGTCGCGAATCGACTTCGAGCCGGTCAGCAGCATCACCAGGCGGTCGATGCCGATGCCTTCGCCGCCGGTGGGCGGCAGACCGTAGGACAGGGCGCGGACGTAATCCTCATCCATCTGGTGGGCTTCTTCGTCGCCGCGGGCGCGCTCGGCAAGCTGGTCGGCGAAACGCTTGTGCTGCTCGACCGGGTCGTTCAGCTCGCTGAAGGCGTTGCCCAGTTCGAAGCCGCCGGCGTAGACCTCAAAGCGTTCCACGAAATCCGGATTGTCCGGATATTGCTTGGAGAGCGGCGAGACGGCGGTCGGGAATTCGTAGATGATGGTGGGCTGGACGAGGTGCTCTTCGGCAACCGCTTCGAAGATGCTGGCGATTGTTCTGCCGGCGGGCTCGTCTGGCTTGTAATCCACATGCCGGCCGATGCTGCGCAGCTCTGCAACCCACTCCTCCAGCTTGCCGGGTGTGCCGAACTCGGCGAGAGCAGGCCGCGTCTTCGTCGCGCCCTCCGGCCAGAACTTCACGATCGCCTCGCGCATGGTCAGCCGCTCGAACTTGCCCAGGTCGATCTCCACGTCGTTGAAGACCGTCTTCGTGGTCCCGTTCACTTCCATCGCCACAAACCGGAAGAGTTCCTCGGTCAGGTCCATCATGTCCTGGAAGTTGGCGTAGGCCTGGTAGAACTCCAGCATCGTGAACTCGGGGTTGTGCTGGGTGCTGATGCCCTCATTGCGGAAATTGCGATTGATCTCGTAGACGCGGTCGAGGCCGCCCACCACCAGCCGCTTCAGATACAGCTCCGGCGCGATGCGCAGGTAAAGGTCCATATCGAGGGTGTTGTGGTGGGTGATGAATGGACGCGCCGCCGCGCCGCCGGCGATGGGCTGCATCATGGGCGTCTCGACTTCCAGGTAGCCGCGGCTGTCAAAGAACGCTCGCAGCGCGCGCAGAGCTTTGGCGCGCTTGACGAAGACTTCGCGGCTATCGAGGTTCGTGAACAGGTCCACGTAGCGCTGGCGGTAGCGGATTTCCACGTCCGAGAGGCCGTGATACTTCTCTGGCAGCGCCAGCATGGCTTTGGAGAGGAAGGTCACCTTCTCCACGTGGACGGTGAGCTCGCCGGTGCGGGTGCGGAAGAGGTAACCGCTCACGCCGATGTGGTCGCCCAGGTCGAGCAGTTTATAGAGCGCGAAGCCCTGCTCGCCCACCGCATCGAGGCGGACGTAGATCTGGAGGCGAGACGCTTCCTGCTGGAGTGTGGCGAAGCCAGCCTTGCCCTGGGCGCGGATGGCCATGATGCGCCCGGCGATGGAGACCTGCGGCTTGGCGGAGTCGAGCGCCTCGGCTGCCGTCTCGCCCCACGCGGCGCGCACCTGCGCGATGGTGTGGGTGAAGGCGAACTGGTTGGGGTAGGCGGCCTGGCCCAGCTTCTCGATTTCCTGCAACTTGCTGCGGCGCAGATCGAAGAGATTGCGCTCAAATTCGGAGTCGAACACAGTGTTTTCCTTTGGGAGCGACCAGCGAAGGTCCAATCGTCAGTATAGCGGGCGAAGCAGCTCGCAACTCGTGGTTTGCCGCCCGCAGGCGCGGGCCAGGCAGGCAGCCATGCCGCTCAGGCGAAGCTGGCGGCTGCCTCCTTCAGACAATTGGCCGGTCCTCTTCGCGCGGGGATGCGCCGATCGTGTATAACCACCATGAATGCCCTTCCACCCGCCCATTCCGAACCCTCGCCAGCCCTCCAAGGGCGGCGGACTGGTCAGCGCCATCGTGCAGGCAGAGAAGATGATGCAGATTGCCCTGATCCTGCCCTGTTCGGCTTTTGTGGGATGGCTGCTGGGGGGCTGGCTGGGCCTGCACTTCCATGTTCCCTGGCTGGGGCTGGTGGGCCTGGTCTTCGGCGGGGTCTCAGGCCTCGTCTACGTGGTCCGGCTGGCCATGCAGGCGGCCAGAGCGCCAGAGGAAGGCGACGGCAAGAGGGAAACAAAGGAATGATGGCGACTGAACAGGAACGTCCCCTGGCGGGGCTCACGGATGCCGGACTGGAAGCGTTGCTGCGGCGGGCGATCCGCATCACCCTGGTTTTGGGCTTGCTGGCTGCCCTGATTCTGTGGAAGGCCTCGGGGTGGCGGAACGCAGCCATGCTGGCCACCGGCGCGGCGATTTCCGCCGCCAGCATCTTCGAGTGGCAGCGGCTGATCCGGATCATCAACGCCAAGCTGGACCGCCAGCAATTGCCCCGCGGCGCCGGTCTGGCCCTGGCTTTTTTCCTCCTCCGTCTGCTGGTCTTTGCCGGGGTCATTTATGGTAGCCTTAAGTGTTTCCAGGGTTCCGTGGTGGCATTGCTCTGTGGCCTCGGACTGGCAGTTCTGGCCATGGTTTGGCAGGCGTTGAGCCTTCTTCGCAATTGAATTTTGCGCATCCTCCGGGATGGATTCCTGGCCCGCGCCCGCCGCCTGAACCCTCGAATCAACCGCAACGGGAAAGACTTTGGTGGCCATGCAGGAACTTGGAATTACGCATTTCTTCAACTCCATCTTCGGGTCCATCTTTGCGCGCTTGATGCTGCTGGTGGGCGTCCATCCGCTGCACCCCAACCGCCCCATCAACGACACCTTTGCCCTCGAGATGCTGGTCTTCTTCGCGCTGGTGGCGTTCTTTATCGCGGTCCGGCTGTCGCTCTCGGTGGAGCACCCCAACGGTTTTCAGCACGTGGCTGAGATGGTGCACGAATTTGTCGGCGACATGGGCGACCAGGTCATCGGGCATGGGCACGAGCGTTTCCAGGCCTTCGTCACCTGCGTTCTGCTCTTCGTGCTGCTGAACAACGTGATCGGATTGCTGGTGGGTCTGATTCCAGGCGTCGTGACTCCTACCGCCCAGCCGGTGGTGCCGCTGGGAATCGCGGTGCTTACCTTCCTCTACTACAACCTGCCCGGCGTGCGGGTGAACGGGCCGGGCTACATCAAGCACTTCCTGGGGCCGCTGCCGTGGCTGGCGCCGCTGATGTTCCTCATCGAGATCGTCTCGCACCTGGCGCGCGTGCTCTCGCTCACCGTTCGTCTTTACGCCAACATGTTTGCGAGCGATATGCTCACCCTGGTGTGGTTTTCGATTATTCCCATCGCCGTGCCGGCCGTCTTCCTGGGCCTGCACTTCCTGGTCTCGGTGATCCAGGCCTTTGTCTTCATGCTGCTGGCCCAGATCTATCTGTCCATGGCGGTGGCGCACGAGCACTAAGGAGCAGAGGTCAGTTGTCAGAGATCAGAGATCAGTTTCTCTGCAATCGTCAAAATGGATTCTGATCTCTGATCCCTAATTTCTGATCTCTGAAGAGATTCCGCCGGAGGGGCTTCCGCTCCGGAACTACGGTAGGGCAGCAAGCGTGAGGGGGCCAAAGGAGCAAACCAGTTTTCCGTCTTCAGCGATTGGTTTTCAGCCTCTGCACCGGTGAATCGAAATGCTCGATGCACTGGAGACGAACTGAAAGCGGATAGCTGAGAGACGTTCGCTGGCTTTTCTCCGGCACGGTGAGCCTCAACCACCCACTGGCTGCCAATTTTGCAGGAAGCAGGAGAACTATGCGGAAACTTCAGTACCTGTTCATGGCCTTGGCGGCGCTTTGCTTCGCCGTGCCGGCCTTCGCGCAGAGCGGCGGGGCCACTGCGCCTCTTAACCTCATCCCGATCGGCGCCGGCCTGGGCATGGGCCTGGCTGCCGGCCTGTGCGGCATGGGCCAGGGACGCGCCGTGGGCTCGGCCTGCGAATCGCTGGCCCGGAACCCCGGAACCCGCGCCGGCATCATGCTGTTCCTGGTGCTCGGCCTGGCGTTCATCGAGTCGCTGACGCTGTTTACCCTGGTCATCGTCTTCGCCAAGATGTAGTCTGGCGCCACGCCTCATGCAAGCGGCCCCGCGGATTCCGCGGGGCCGCGTGCTTTTGCCCGCTCCTTGCTGTCCTTCGCGCCTTTTGGGCCTCTCAGGGGTTGATGCGGAAGGCCGGGCACGAACTCTCTGGGGGCCAAAGCAGCGTGGAGAGTACGGCTCCGGCGGCACGACCGAAGGGCTGCCGGGCTACTTATTTGCTGCCGGAGCCGCGCGCCAGGGAGACCGGGGCTGATCTCGAGCAAAAGCAAAGGGCGCCGGCATGGCCGACGCCCTTGAGCGGTTGGGGTGGATTACCGTTTCTTGCCGTGCGCGCTGTAGGAGGAGCTGACCTTCTCGCCCGCCTGCTGCAGAATGCCGGCAACCTCCGGAGCGAAGGGACCGTTAGGCGCCAGTTCCATGTACTTCTTGTAGGCGTCCAGACAATCCTGCGGAAGAACGATCCGCTGCGTCTTAGGGTCGATGGTCGCATTCTGTACGAGCGCCTGGCCCTTCAGGTAATAGAGGATCGGGTCGTTGGGATCGGCCTTGATAGCCTCATCGGCGGCCGCCGCCTGCGCCTTGGCATTGCCCTGCTGGAAGAAGATGATGGCCTCATTCTTGAGGAAGAGACCCGCCTGGGCCGGATCGGCCTGGGCGGCGGCATCATAGGCCGCATTGGCCTGCGGCACCTTGCCTGTCCGGGCGTAAACTTCGCCCAAACCTGCCTGCGCCACGCCCAGAATCTCGGCCCGCGGCTTCTTGGCGGCTTTCTCCAGGTCGAGTGCCTTCTGGTAGGAGGTGATCGCCTGATCGTACTTCTGCAGGCCAGCCTCCGCATAGCCCAGGTTGGTCCAGAGGATCGGCTCATCCGGCTTGAGCTGAGTGTCTTTCGTCATCATGGTTTCGATATCGGTGTACTTGCCGGCCTTGATCTCGGCCACCTTCGCCGCGAGCTGCGCCTTGTTGGCGGAGGCGCCGAGCTGTTGCACAGCCGTCTGGGTGGCCAGATCGATATCGTGCTTATCGGCGGTGACGGCCTTCAGGTCGCCATTCAACTGCTTGATGACCTGATTGGCCTTCAGAGCGGAGGCATTTTCCTTCTTGATCTCCTCCAATTGCTTGCGCTGCTCCGGTGTCATCTTGGCCAGGTACTCGGGGCGGGTCATATCGATGTTCTGCTGGATGTCCTGCCCGGCGATGACCTTCACGTTCATGATCTCGTCGACCATCTGTCCGGCAGGCGTATTGGGCTCGCGATAAATAAGGCTATAGGTCCCCGGAGCTGCTTGGCCGCTGAAGTTGCCGTCGGAATCGACCGGGAACTCGTACTTGGGTTTAGGGGATCCGGGACTGGCCAGGCTCACCGTACCGTTGGTCTGAGCTTGCCCGGTCGGATTGATCACCTGGCCGTGAATTTTGCCCATCTGCTGCGCAGGTTGCTGCGCAGCCTGCTGCGCAAACGCGGGCGAAAGCGCGAACATCAGCAGGCCCACGAGCGCGGGCAGGGTCAGCCGAAGGGAAAGAGTACGTTTCATCGTGTTCTCCTTGGAGCGGCGCGAAAAAACAGGCCCGCTCATAAGTTCTTTTTTCTTCTGCGAAAGCGCTGGCGCTTTTCGCCTGCTGCGCTGCTCCGGATCTGCGGTTTGACGGCAATTCCATGAGCCGTATCCGTTCCGTATGACCTTCCGGAGCGGCGGCCGAGCCCATCTGAGCAGACTCCGGCTCGCAGCTTGACAGAAGCGTAGCCCCACCAAGTTAAATCCTTGCCATACCGCCCGGCAAGGGCCGGCTGGTGTTGCCGGGTCTCTGCTGCCTTCCATTTGCATGTATGGAAACGCGAGTTCCGGGAAAGTTGCTTCGCTGCGGAAAGAGCGGCAATCCAACTCTCCTTTTCCGCCATGGTATTCGGATGCGGCGAATGCCTCCTGTGGCGCGTATCACACTCTAGAATCAAAGCATGAGCTTGAACCTTCGCAAGGCGGTTGCGGCGGACGTCCCGCAGATTCTGGCCTTTATTCGCGCCCTGGCCGAGTACGAGCGGGCGCCCCACGAAGTCTCCGCCACCGAGGAGGGGCTGCTGCGCGACGGATTCGGTCCGCGCCCCTTCTACGACTGCCTGATCGCCGAGCTGGACGGTCAGCCGGCCGGCTTCGCCTTGTTCTTCTTCAACTACTCCACGTGGAAGGGCCGGCCGGGGGTTTATCTGGAGGACCTGTTCGTAGAGCCGCATCTGCGCGGGAAGGGAATCGGTAAGGCTCTGCTCCAGCGGGTGGCGGCATTTGCCCTGGAGAACGGCTGCCAGCGGCTCCAGTGGGAGGTGCTGGACTGGAATACCCCTGCAATCGACTTTTATCGCGCTATGGGAGCCGAGTTCCTGGATGAATGGCGGAACGTGCGTGTGGGCGGCGAGGCGCTGGCCCGGCTGGCAGGCGCCGAAGCTGTTCAGGCGCCCTCAGCGGAGAGCGCGCAGTGAAGGTCCGGGTGATTGGCGGAGGCCTGGCCGGCCCGGAGGCGGCGCTGACGGCGGCGCGGTTCGGGTGCGAGGTGGAGCTCTATGAGATGCGCCGCGTGGTGGAGGGAAAGCTGCTGCTCACGCCGGCCCACCAGACCACCGACTTCGGCGAGCTGGTCTGCTCGAATTCATTGAAGAGCGAGTCGCCGAACACGGCGCCCTGGCTGCTGAAGCAGGAGATGCGGCGCGCGGGGTCGGCCCTGCTGCGGATGGCGGACGCAACCGCGGTACCGGCAGGGCACGCGCTGGCGGTGGACCGGGTCGAGTTTTCGCGGCAGATCTCGGAGGCGATCGCGGCCGAGCCGCGGATTCGGGTGATTCGCGAAGAGGTAACGAGCCTCGCTCGGGACGAGGACAGCACCAAGTACACGATTGTTGCCACCGGGCCGCTGACCTCGGACGCGCTGAGCCGCGAGGTCGAACGGCTGACTGGATCGGGGCACCTGGCGTTTTACGATTCGATCTCCCCGATTGTCGATGCGGAGACGATCGATATGGAGCGGGTGTACTTTGCCGCGCGCTGGGACAAGGGCACCGCCGACTATATCAACTGCCCCATGACGCGCGAGGAGTACGACCGGTTTTATGATGCGCTGGTGACGGCGGAGGCCGCCGAAGAAAAAGAGTGGGAGAAGCTGGAGTACTTCGAGGGATGCCTGCCCATTGAGGTGCTGGCGCGGCGCGGGCGTGACACGCTGCGTTTCGGGCCGATGAAGCCGGTGGGCCTGCGCGATCCGCGCACCGGCAAGACGCCCTGGGCGGTGGTGCAGCTGCGCAAGGAGAATCTGCGCGCCGACAGCTACAACCTGGTCGGATTTCAGAACCACCTGAAGTGGGGCGAGCAGGCGCGGGTGCTGCGGTTGATTCCGGGGCTGGAGAACGCGCGGTTTCTGCGCTACGGCCAGATCCATCGCAATACCTACATCTGCGCGCCGGCGCTGATCGATGAATATCTGCGTCTGAAGGCCCACCCGCATATCGCGTTTGCCGGGCAGATCTGCGGTGTGGAGGGCTACACCGAGTCCATAGCTGCCGGCATGCTGGCTGGGATCTATGCAGCAGCGCTGGCGCGGGGCGTAGAGCCGAAGCCGGTTCCGCGCGGCACCGCGCTGGGCTCGCTGATGCACTACATCACCCACGCGGAGACGAAAAGCTTTCAGCCGGCCAATATCACCTTCGATCTGATCGAGCCGCTGGAGGAAGAGACCCGGCGCAGAATACGCGACAAAAAAGAGCGGCACAGGTTGCAGTGCGAGCGGGCGCTGGCGGTCTTCGACGCGTGGTGGGGGGAATTGGAACCGGCATTGTGCGCGGGCAGGGGCTGAAGGGGCTCCGGAACAATTCATTGCCGTGCAGCCAGGGGGCGCCGGTCCGCGATACTTTGTGGCCGCGAGGCTCTGTCCCGGCTATGTCAGGTTAGGCAGGTTGATCACGTTCAGCACCACTTGCAGCAGGACCACGGCGGCGGCAGCGTAAAGCGCCATGCGCGCGCGCGGAGTCTCGAAGGCATCCGCGAAGACGCCGCCGATGAAGGTGAGCCAGAAGGGAATCGACCACAGCCAGGGGCTGCCCGGCGCACCCGTCATCACCAGCCACATCAGCACCGCGGCGCACTGCAGCGGCGCAGTGTTGCCGAAGAAGCGCGCCTTGGGCAGGCCCAGATACAAGAAGAAGGCCGCGGCCGCCGCCACGGTGATGCCGGCCTCGGGGAGAGACGCAAAGAAGTGCTGGGCGGGCCGGAGGGAGAACCACAGGAATCCCGCTGAGGAGCGGAAGACGTAGCTGTAGGCGTCAGGCGAGAAGCCGTAGCAGGCGAAGACCACCAGCAGTGCTCCTAGACAAGCCAGCAGCACGATGGGCAGCGATTGGCTGCGATGGCCCTCGGCGATGTAGACCATGAGGACAAGCCCCAGCAGCGCCGCCACCGGCAGCGCTGCGATGTGGGCAGCGGCGGCCAGCCCGAAGGCCAGGGTGAGGAGCAGAATACGGGGACGCCATCTGTGCTGTGGTCCCTGCATGGCGTGAGCCCCCCCGATGCAGGTGTAGACGCCGCCATACACGCCCAGCGCGGCAAAGATCTCCGGCGAAGGCTCCAGACAGGCGTGGAGAATGGCGGGACAGAAGCAATAGAGCGCGAGCGCGACGTAGCCGCCGAGGTTTCCATAGAGCCGGCGCGTCACCCACCATACCGCGCCACCCAGGACGCAACCCCCCAGCAGGAAGGGCAGGCGCAGCAGCAGCAGGATGTGGGTCATCTGGTGGCGCAGTTCCCAGGTGCTGATCTCGCCGCTCTCCTGCACCACGCGGTCTTCAGGCGCGCGGAAGTGGTCCAGGCCCTCTTCGGTGAGCAGGTTGAGCGTGAGGGGCAGACCGGCGAGCCGATAGGCCAGGATGCCGTCGTGGATATTGCCACAGGATGTGTAATAGCCGGCCAGCGGCGAGGCCTTCTCCCAGGTCTCGCGGCCGCAGCGCGCATAGCGGTAGTCCTGGTCGCTGAGCGTCTGATGGGCGGCGACCCACAGCCCTTGCAGAAGAAACAATGCAAGCAGGGTTGCCGCAATTTGCTGCGGGCGATTGAATCGAAATCGGCGGAGCTTACCAAACCGGTGGGTCATCGCGCGGGGGACGTAAGCTCCAGTCTAAATGCCCGGGCCGGGCAGATGTCTGCTGACGTGCGCAGCAGACATTTGGGGAACAGGGAATTGCGAAAAATCTACGGCAGGTAGAGGTTCACGTACTCGTGGACGGGCATGGCGTCGAGCCGTGCAGAGTCGAGCGAGGCGTCGAGGACGCGCTGTTGCTGCGCGTCGCTGAAGCGGCGGCTGAGATTGCGCTTGAACTTCTCCACCAGCAGCGGCAAGCCTTCTTCACGGCGCCGGCGGTGTCCTATGGGGAATTCGACCGTCTCCTCCAGTACCGTTCCGTCGTTCAGCTCCACGACAAGACGGTTCGCTATGGATCGCTTTTCGGGATCGTGATAGTCGCGGGTGAACTGCGGGTTTTCGACGCAGTCCATTCTGGCGCGGAGGGCATCGATCCGCGGATCGGACGCAACTTCGTCCTCGTAATCGGCGGCGGTGAGGCGGCCGAAGAGCAGTGGGATCGCGACCATGTATTGCACGCAGTGGTCGCGGTCGGCGGGATTGGCGAGCGGGCCTTTTTTGTCGATGATGCGGAGGCAGGCCTCATGCGTGTGAATCTTGATGCGTTTGATGGAATCGGGCGAGAGCTTGCGGCGATCGAGTTCGGCGCGGACCTTCATGGCCGCCTCCACGGCGGTCTGGGCGTGGAACTCGGCGGGGAAGCTGATCTTGAAGAGCACGTTCTCCATGACATAGGAGCCGTAGGGGCGCTGGAACTTGAAGGGCTGTCCGCGGAAGAGGACGTCGTAGAAGCCCCAGGTTTTGGCGGTGAGGGCCGAGGGATAGCCCATCTCGCCGGCGCGGGCCATCAAGGCGAGCCGCACCGCGCGGCTGGTGGCGTCGCCCGCCGCCCAGCTCTTGCGCGAGCCGGTGTTGGGGGCGTGGCGATAGGTGCGCAGGCTCTGGCCGTCGATCCAGGCGTTGGAGACGGCGTTGAGGGTCTGTTCGCGGGTGAGGTCGAGCAGCTGGCAAACCACCGCCGTCGAAGCCACCTTGACCAGCACCACGTGATCGAGGCCGACCTTGTTGAAGGAGTTCTCGAGCGCGAGGCAGCCCTGAATCTCGTGGGCCTTGATCATGGCGGTGAGCACGGCGCGCATGGTGAGGGGCGGTTTGCCTTCGGCAATCGCCTGACGCGACAGCCAATCGGCGACGGCGAGGATGGCGCCGAGGTTGTCGGAGGGGTGGCCCCACTCGGCTGCCAGCCAGGTGTCGTTGAAGTCGAGCCAGCGGATGATGGCGCCGATGTTGAAGGCGGCCTGCACCGGATCGAGCACGTAGTCGGTGCCGGGAACGCGCGCGCCGTTGGGCACGATGGTGCCGGGGACGATGGGGCCGAGCAGCTTGGTGCAGGCCGGGTATTCAAGCGCCTCGAGGCCGCAGCCGAGCGTGTCGATGAGACAGGCGCGGGCGGTGGAGTAGGCGAGGTCGGAGGTGATCTCGTAGTTCAGGGCGTAGTCGGCGATATCGGTGAGGACCTGGTCGGGTGCGGGACGGTTGTTGCTGATGGGCGTGGACACACGGACTCCTAGTATTTAAGCGGGTTTGATGAACCCGGCGTAAATGAATTCTCCAAGGACGATGAAATACATCAGGATAAGCATTCCCCAAAATTCAATTCTCTGGCGGCGGACCGTTTTTGGACTGATCTTGCCACCTTGCACGGTCCGTGCCCATCCTCGAGCCATTAGACGAAACAGGCCTGCCATGATCGGAGGTCCCAGGATCAGGATGGCTAATTGTTCAGGTAATGGTGCGGCGCCAGGTAACATTATCCTTTTCATTCCTCCAATCGCGGGTCGTCAGGTCTTAGGCACAAAAATGCCACAGATTTACATCTCGATTTCCCAGGTCTCAAAATCGAGACCTGGGGCACCCCGGCTTAGCAATTGATCCAGTGCGTGCCGAAAAGCAACCGCAGATCCTTCGACTCCCTGCGCTGCGCTCCGGTCGCTCAGGATGACAATTTCAAGGAAAACCAAAGTCAGAAAGCAATCTAGTTTCGCTGCTCGATGGACACGAACCTCAGATTTTCCGGGCCGGTGTAGTTGGCGGAGGGGCGGATAATTTTGCCGTCCTGGCGCTGTTCGATGACGTGGGCGGCCCAGCCGGCGGTCCGCGACATGACGAAGATGGGCGTGAACAGATCGGTGGGAATGCCCATCAGGTGATAGGCGACGGCGCTGAACCAGTCGAGGTTGGGGAACATGCGCTTGGCGCTGTGCATGACGGTCTCGATGCGGGCGGCGACGTCGAAGAGCAGGCGGTCGTTGGCAGCGTCTGCCAGCGAGCGCGCGGTCCGCTTGATGATTTCATTGCGCGGATCGGAGATGGTGTAGACGGGGTGGCCGAAGCCGATGATGACCTCGCGGTTTTCGATGCGGCGGAGGATGTCCTGCTCGGCTTCGTCCGGGCTCTGGTAGCGCTGCTGAATCTCGAGCGCGACTTCGTTGGCGCCGCCGTGCTTGGGACCTTTCAATGCGCCGATGGCGCCGGTGATGGAAGAGTAGAGATCGGAGCCGGTGCCGGCGATGACGCGCGCGGTAAAGGTAGAGGCGTTGAACTCGTGCTCGGCATAGAGGATCAGCGAGACCTGCATGGCCTGAATCCATTCGGCGCTGGGAGCTTTGCCATGTAGCATGCGAAGAAAGTGTTCGGCGATGGTATCCCCGTCGGTTTCCACTTCGATGCGCTTGCCGTTGCGCGCGAAGTGGTGCCAGTAGAGCAGCATCGAGGGCAGCGTGGCGAGGAGCGTGTCGGCGATGTCTCGCGCGCCGGTCTCGCTGTGGCCGGCGGCTTCAGGGCGCAGGCAGCCGAGGATGGAGACCCCCGTGCGCAATGCGTCCATCGGGTGGGCGGAGCCGGGAATCAGTTCGAGCGCCTGCTTCACCGCGGCGGGCAAGCCGCGCAGGCTGCGCAGGCGTTTGCGGCAGGCCGCAAGTTCGGCGGCGGTGGGCAGCGTGCCGTAGACGAGCAGGTAGGCGACCTCCTCGAACGCGCAGTGCGCGGCCAGGTCGGCGATGTCATAGCCGCGATAGTGCAGATCGTTGCCGCTCTGGCCCACGGTACAGATGGCGGTGTTGCCGGCGGCGGTGCCGGAGAGGGCGACGGATTTTTTGGGCTTGAAAGCGGTTGGTTGTGCTTGCTGAGAATTCATGGAAATCTCCGGTCTATGACGTAAATCTGCCGCTGTTCATCGTGCTATCCCATGTCCCCTTCGGGGGACCTGGGGCACCCGGCTTTGTTGATTCGTGCGCACCAGACCTTCCTTGCGCCGTCCCTACGGGACTGTCGAGGAGGTTGTTCTATCCGAACCCCACGCTGAAGCGCGGGGCTAACCACCGCTGCGCCTGCAGCGCGATCCAAAAACGATGATCGAATCAAGTTTTTCCTGGTTTCGTTGTTTCCTTGCTCTGTGCTTTTATCGCGAAGAGCTCATCGAGCTTTTGCTCGTAGGCGTGGTAACCGAGGTACTTGTAGAGATCGGCGCGGGTCTGCATCATCGGCACCACGTTCTTCTGCGTGCCCTCGGCGCGGATCGTCTCGTAGACCTTGAGGGCGGCGGCGTTCATCGCGCGGTAGGCCGAGCAGCAGTAGAGGATGATGTCGACGTCCGCCGCGGCGAGTCCTTCGCGGGTGTACAGCGGCGTCTGGCCGAACTCGGTGATGTTGGCCAGGATGGGCACGCCCACCGCCTTGCGGAACTCGGCGTACATGCGAGCCTCGGTGACGGCTTCGGCAAAGATCATGTCGGCCCCGGCGGCCACGTAGGCCTGGGCGCGTTCGATGGCGCGGGCCAAGCCCTCGCTGGCCAGCGCGTCGGTGCGCGCCATAAGGACGAACGCAGGATCGCTGCGTGCGTCCACGGCAGCCTTGATGCGGTCCACCATCTCTTCGGTGGAGACAAGCTCCTTACCGGGCCGGTGCCCGCAGCGCTTTGCCCCCACCTGGTCCTCGATGTGTACCGCGGCAGCGCCGGCTTTGATCATGGAGCGGATGGTCCGCGCAATATTGAACGCCCCGCCCCAGCCGGTGTCGATATCCACCAGCAGCGGCAGGGAAGAGGCATCGGTGATGCGGCGGACGTCGGTGAGGACGTCTTCCATGGTGCTGATCCCGAGGTCGGGCAAGCCGAGCGAGTTGGCGGCCACGCCGCCGCCGGAGAGATACAGGGCGCGGAAACCGACGGCCTCGGCCATCCGCGCCGTGTAAGCGTTGATGGCGCCGATGACCTGCAACGGCTTTTCGGCTGCGAGCGCCGCGCGAAAGCGCGCGCCGGGCGAATTGGGAGGGATAGGCTCGTTCATGGCTGATCTGACCAAGGATGATAGCAGGGAAGGGCGCTGCGCATGCTCGCGCCTTCGGAGGGCCTTGAGGCGTTAAACTTAACCGACTTTGTTCCCGTCATCTAAACTGACTTCCCTCAGGAGGATTCACGATGAAGCGCCTCTTCGCTTGTGTAACTCTGCTTTTCGCTGCGACCGCCATGCTGGCCCACGCCCAGGGAAGCCCCAAAGCGTCGGCCTCCACTACGGTTGGCGGAACGACCATCACCATCGACTACTCTTCGCCGCGGGTGCGCGGACGCCAGGGCCACATCTTCACAAAGGATGGCCTTATCAGCCACGATCAGAACTATCCGTACTGGCGGGCGGGCGCGAACGCCGCCACTACGATGAAGACCACCGGGGACATCCACATCGGCAGCCTCAATGTGCCGGCGGGTACTTATACGCTGTTCGTGGACATCAGCAATCCCGACCAGTGGACGCTGGTGGTGAGCAAGAAGACCGGCGAGTGGGGATTGAACTACGACAAGACCCAGGACCTCGGCCGGGTGAAGATGACCATGGCCAAGCCGCCGGCGCTGGTGGAAGACCTGACTTACAGCTTCAAGCACGAGGGCGCGAAGAAGGCCACTATGACGCTCTCCTGGGAATATAAGAGCGCCTCGGTGGCGATCCAGGCGCACTAACGGCCGCTGAAAGTTTCTCGCCTGCCCGGTCTCTCATGCGAGATCTGGGGCATCGCAGGTGCGGCGTCATGGTCGAAGGGGACACCACAAGCGGATGGAGCCACTCACCCATTTCCTCACCGGCGCCTGCATCGGGCGCGCGGGATTCAATCGCAAGACGGCTTACGCCACGGTGGCGGCGGTGCTGGCCGCCGAGGCGGCTGACCTGGACGTTTTCTGGGGATTCGCCGGACCGGTCGAGGAGTTGAAGCACCATCGCGGGATCACGCATACGTTCGTGGGCGCGCCGGTGGTAGCCGCTGTGGTGGTCGGCGCGGTTTGGCTGTTCCGTCGCTGGCGCGTGCGAAGAGGAAGCAAGTCAGCGAGCCGGCCAGACGCCGAAGCCACGGGCCAGAGGAGATCCCAGCCAGTACATTGGGGCTGGCTTTATCTGACCACTTTGGTGGCGGCATTCAGCCACATCTTGCTGGACTGGACCAACAACTACGGCGTGCGGCCGTTCTATCCCTTCAACGCGCGCTGGTACGCCGGCAGCATTCTGTTCATCGCTGAGCCAGTGCTATGGGCGCTGCTGCTGGTGGCGCTGATCCTGCCCTGGCTGCTGGGGTTGGCAGATCGCGAAATTGGGGTGCGCAGACAGCCTTTTCGGGGGCGGGGCTGGGCCATCTTTGCGCTGGCGGGGATGACGGCGCTGGGCGTCTGGCGCTGGACCGAGCGCAGCAAGGGGCTGGAGATGATCGCGCAAACCCAGGTGGCTACGGCGCCGGTGACGCGTGTGGCCCTGGAGCCCTACCCGGTCAATCCGTATCACTGGCACGCCATCCTGGAGACGCCGCGCTACTACCAGACCGCGGAGGTTTACACGAACGCTGCCTCGCCCGCGGCAGGGATTGTGACTGATCCATCCACCGACATCCTGTATAAGCCGAAGGACACGCCCGCGACGGAGGCCGCCAAGCAGACCTTCCTGGGGCGCGTGTATTTGGACTGGGGCCGCTGGGCAGTGGTGCGCGATGTTGGCCAGGAGGCGATTCCCGGTTTTCCGCCGCCTTTGCTGCCGCCGAGCCGAAGCTGGACGACCGTGCTCTTCAACGATCTTCGTTTTGACTACTCGTTCCTGAGCCGGCCCGACGGGCGGGCGCGCAAGCCCTTGAGTGGTTGGGTGTACATCGTAGACGGGCACGAGGAGGCGGCCGAGGGGATGGGCAGCCGCGGGCAGCAGCCTCCCGGTGGAGATGCCGGGGCGCGGCAGTGAGGCCGGGACTGCACTACCGTGCTGAAAACTATTTTCACCTGGTCAAGCGCGGCAGGTTGACCGTATAGGATCGGAACAGCAGAATGGAACGAGCATTTGTTTCATGGAAGGCGCTCTGTCGCGAGCCCGACCACCGCGAACCCTCGGAGACTGCCCGGGGCGCAAAAATTCGAAAATAGAGGTCTCTGATGTTTGCTTACTTGCTGTTGCTGGTTGCCGTGTTGACCCGTGTTCTGCCCCATGCCGGCTGGATGAATTTCACCGCCGTAGGCGGCGCGCTGCTTTACTTTGGCGCACGCCGGCCGCTGCGGGAGATGGTGGCCCCCTTGGCGGTGCTGATGAGCACCGATTTTTACCTGACCACCTTCAGCTACGGCTATACGTTCCGCTGGGAGCAGTACGTGGTGACCTGGGGATGGTACGCGGCAGCGATCGTGCTGGGCGCGATCCTGCTGAAGTCGCGGATGTCCTGGAAGCGCGCGGGTGCGGGCGCTCTGCTGGGACCGACCTCGTTCTTTGTGGTCTCGAACTACGCGGTGTGGGCGGCCGGCGGCATGTATCCGCACACCCTGGGCGGCCTGGAGGCCTGCTACGTGGCTGGGATCCCGTTCTATCGCAATGACCTGGTCTCGACCGCGCTCGTGCTGGCCGTTGCCTTTGGCGTTCCGGCGCTGGTGCGGCGCATGCAGCCGCAGGAGTCGCAGGTGCTGGCGGCGGGGAAGTAGCGGTTCGGCAGATCGGCAGGTCAGTAGAACAGGGCTTGTCAGGACAGAATCAAAGGGCGCGGCTTCGGCCGCGCCTTCGCCGTTTTGTGCAGGATTTCGATTGACAGTGGCGGAGCAAGCCACCTAATTTTCAGTGGCGATAACACGAGCCCCCTTTCAATCGCGGAAGATGGAGGTCGGTATGTGGCGAGGATTGCGCATGGTTGGTTGGATGGTGCTGCTGGCAGGCACCGGAATGTGGGCGGTGGGGCAGGGGCAGCAGAGCGCGGGCAGTGCGGCAGGGGGCCATCACGGCCATAAACACGCTTCGGACTATAACCAGGAATATGGTCCGCAGAGGGTCTCGCGCCGGGGCGACAAGATGACCGCGGTCACGCCCGGAGGCAAAGGCGGTAAGCAGGAGTCGCAAACGATCAACCCCCGCGCCCAGGTGCGCGTCGAGAAGTTCAATGCGAAGCAAGCCGACGGTTCGCAAGCGAAATCGCGGCATGGGGGCAGGGCTGCTGCGGGTCGGCGGGGCGCGGCTGACCGTCACAACGCGAGCCAGCAGGTGAGGCGGCGCAGGCGCCAGGAAAGCAGAAAGCAGCAGTAGCCGGCCCCGTGGGTTCCGGGCATCGCGACCGAGCCGTGAAGGCCGGTTGAGCGGCGCCGGGTTCTTACTGGGTGGGGCGCTTGCCGGAGCGTTTTTTGCGGAACCACCAGAGGGCAAAGCCGGCAACGGCCAGGGCGCCGACAATAGCGATGGTGGCGAGTGCGTGGTGCGCGACCAGATCGACGGCGCCCGGACCCAGCTTGATCACCAGGATCGCCAGCACCATCCAGCGGGTAAGCCGGCCGGCGAAGACGGCCAGCAGGTACTGCGCGACTCGCATCTCAAAGACGCCGGCGGCGAAGACGAAGATCTTCCATGGAGCGGGAGGCGGCAGCATGGAAGGGATCATGACGGCCAGAAATTCCTGCTTTTCGAAGCGGTGCCGCAGGGCATCGAAGCGTGCGCGATTGATGCGCTTGAGCAGGAAGAGCTCGCCGCCCGCGCGGCCCAGCCAATAGGGCAGCAGTCCGCCGACCGCGGAGCCGGCCGCCGCCAGCATGATGTAGATCCAGAACGTGGCCCGGTGGTTCCAGATGAAGACGGCCAACACTGCGTCAATAGGGACCGGGACCGATGAGGAATCGAGTACGGCAACCACGAATGCTCCCCAGATGCCCAGCTTGGCCAGCGCCGGCATGAAGATGACGTTCCACTCATGAATCATGTGGGCGATAAACGCCTTCACGCAGCGGTCCTTTCAGGGCGCGGGGTATTGCTCCAGTGCATCGCAGGGGATGGTTCGCTGCCGGCCAAGCGGTTGGATTATCTCGCCTTACCCTTGGGAAACGACCTGCCGGCTGGCCGTCTCCACGCAACCTTCTGCCTGGAAAAGCGTCTGAGGGTCAGATACCATTGTACGATCCCGGATTCGCGCGAAAATCGACAGGGTGAGAGAATAGCGGAAAGGAACCGACGCAGCGGACAGGAGAAGTGTTGTCCGCCGGGGCCCTGAGCAGCAGATGCCGACCAGTGAAGCGCCAACCAACCTAGACGAAGAACAGGGACCCGCCGGTTCCGGCGAACCGCCTCGGCCCGAAGGGGACGCGGCAGGTTCGCGCAACGGCAACGGACTCCGAAGCAGTTCGCGCTGGGTGGACTACGACACCCACGAACTGCTGGAGATGATCAGCGAGCTCGAGGACGAGCGGCGCTGGGCGCGATTGCGCGAGGGCGTGTTGTGGGCTGTCCTCGTCCACATCATGATCATTTTGGCCGTGGTGCTGCTGCCCAAGTATTTTCCCAACCTGGTGCCACGGGTCATCACCAGCAACATCAAGAACCACAAGGACTTCACCTATCTCGACACGCCCTACCTGCCCAAGCCCAAGGTGGTGAAGCCGCTGGTGCGCCCGCCGCAGATCGACCAGAAGACTCTGGAAGAGCTGAGGAAGGAACAGGAGGAGCGCGCCAAGGCTGCGCCGCAGCCGCCGGCGCCGCAACCTCCTCCGCCGCCGCAGGAGCAGGCCAAGGTCGAGCCCACGCCGCAGCCGGCCCAGCCCATTCCGCCCAGCCCGAAGTCGCAGTCGCCGGTTGAAGCGCCCAAGCCCGCTGCAGTCCCCGCAAAGCGGCCAGACTTCTCGGCCTTGTCCCAGAGCCCGGTTGACCAGCTTCACCAGGCGATGCAAAATGCCATGCGCAGCGGAGGCCAGGAACAAGGCGGCAACTTCGGCGGTGGCGGCCTGCCCATGCATCCCGGCGCCGGCACGGGCGGGGTGCAGGTACTGTCCGATACCCAGGGCGTAGACTTCAGCGCCTGGCTGCGTGCCTGGCACTATGAGACGGAGCGCACCTGGGATCCGCTGATTCCGGACGAGGTGAACCCGCCCATCCTCAAATCCGGCATGGTGGCGATCCGGTTCAAAGTGCTGCCCAACGGGCGTCTGATGGACGGCAGCCTGGTATTGGAGGGCCGCTCCGGCGATGTGGCGCTGGATCGCGCCGCCTGGGGGGCTCTGACCGGCTCCAGCTATCCGCCGCTGCCCAAGGCGTTCCATGGCCCGTACCTCGAGCTACGAGCCTGGTTCCTCTACAACATGCAGCCTCCGCAATAGCCTGGCAACTGGTTTTTCCTAAAGCAAGACTGGCGACGACGCATCCAATCACCCTCAGAAGTGCGCCCTGGGGGCGCAATCCAGAGGTCTGTCGTTATGATGGGTAGTGGGGGTCTGGAGAGCTGAAGCTCTCCAGCCGTTCTCCTGCGGCCGAAACGCTGTGCCGTGAGCGATAGAGCGGCCTCGATCCTGGAGAAGGAATGACCACTGAGTCAAGGCGACTCGATCTTCCGCCTTATTTGAGACGAGAACCTGTGACCCTGGCGCTCCTCACCGGGGCGGCGGTTGTATTTTTTCTGGCGGTAAGCGCCCTTTCGGGGATCCATGATGCCCAGCGCGAGTCGCTGGCGCAGCGCTGGGCCGGGCGCGGTGTCGCGGACCTCAAGCTTCAGCACTATGAGCCGGCAGTGGTGGATTTTCGCACCGCGCTGCTCTATGCCCGCGATAGCAGCGCCTACCAGCTCAGCCTGGCGCAGGCGCTCATGGGTCTCCACCGCAACGACGAGGCGGAAGCCTATCTGCTGAACCTGTGGGAGCGGGAGCCAGAAAATGGCTTGGTGAGCCTGGAACTGGCGCGCATTGCGGCCAGCAAGGGCCAGACTGACCGTGCGTTGCGCTATTACCACAACGCTATCTACGCCACCTGGACCGGCAGCCAGGACGAGGCGCGGCACCAGGCACGGCTGGAACTGATCAATTACCTGCTTCGAATCGATGCCAAGCCCCAGGCGGACGCGGAGTTGATCGACTTGGCTGCCTCCTTTGGGCGTAACTCCCAGGAGAACCTTCTCCTCGGCCAGCTCTTTCTGCGCGCCGGCGACAACCGGCGGGCCCTGGGGGCCTTTCAGGATGCACTCAAGAGGCATCGGCACAATCCCACCGCACTGGCTGGCGCGGGAACCGCTGCCTACCAGTTGGCTCTGTACCCGGATGCGCAGCGCTATCTCGAGAAAGCGCACGCCGCAGATCCTGGCAACTCCGAGGTTTCGGCGGAACTGAAGATGGCGCAAGCGGTTCTTCGCTGGGATCCCTTCCGGCCGCAGGTTCCGCAAGCGGAACGAAACCGGATGGCGCTGGATGCATTCGCCGCAGTGGGAAAGCGCCTGAAGAGCTGCCTCTCGAATCCCCAGGTGCAGCCGCTGCAACAGTCCTGGAGCAAGCTGAAGCCGCAGATGAACGAAGGTCTGCTGCGGCGTCAGCCCGATCTGGTCGATACCGCGATGAATCTTGCCTTTCAGATCGAGAAGCAGACTGCGAACACGTGTGGCCCACAATCGGACACGGACCGGGCGCTGCTGCTGATTTCAAATCTGCACGAGGAGAACTGACCTGAATCCGAACGCAAATGTGCAGCAGATTGCTCCGGTGGAGGAGGTGGAGGCGGTGGCCTCGCACACCTCGAGGTTTCAGCCGGCGCGCGTCCTGCAAACCGTGTTTCGCGAAGACAGCTTCTTTCTCATCCTTTCTGTCTTCATCGGAATCTTCTCGGGGCTTGCGGTTGTCTGCTTTCGTTACGCCATCGACTGGTGTCAGTTGTATCTGCTGGGTTCGGGAGCCGAGCCATCGCACAGCCGGCTGCTGCTGGCGCCGGCGCTGACCGGAATCCTGATCGCGATCATCGTGATCCACTTCTTTCCCGCATCCCGTGGCAGCGGCGTGAATCAGACCAAGGCCGCGCTTTACATCTACAACGGCTTCATCCCGCTCAAGACGGCGGTGGGCAAGTTTATCTGCTCGGCTCTGGCGATTGGCTCGGGCCAGTCGCTGGGGCCGGAAGATCCCTCTTTGCAGATCGGCGCCAGCCTGGCTTCCGCATTGGGGCGCAAGCTGCACCTCTCACGGGAGCGCATGCGGCTGATTGCGCCGGTGGGTGCGGCGGCGGGACTGGCAGCCGCCTTTAACGCTCCCATCTCCGCGGTGCTGTTCGTCATCGAGGAGGTGATTGGGCGCTGGACGGCGGGCATCCTGGGCTCCGTGGTGTTGTCGGCGGTCTCCAGTGTGGTGGTCATGCGCTGGTTCCTGGGCTCGGAGTCGATGTTCCGCATTCCGCCGGTGGAGTTGAAAAGCCCGTCGGAACTGATCGCGTACTCGATCCTAGGCATCATCGGCGGGCTCGCTTCGGTGGTCTTTGCCAGCGGGATTCAGGAACTTCGGCCGCGGTTCCGCAGGATGAGCCCCTGGACCCAGTACCTGCAACCGGCGGTGGCTGGGCTGGTGATCGGGGTGATCGCCATGCTGGGCGCGCCGCAGGTGATGGGCGCCGGCTATGTCTACATCGACCAGGCCATGCACGGGCAGTTCACCTGGCAATTTCTTGCCATCCTGGCATTGCTCAAGATTGTTGCGACCCTGGTCTCGTTCGTGAGCGGAACGCCGGGCGGCATGTTCGCGCCCACTCTGTTCATCGGCGCCATGCTCGGCGCGGCGGTGGGCGGCGTGGAGCATATGCTTTATCCGCATCTGAGCTCCTCGCCGGGAACCTTCGCGCTGGTAGGCATGGGCGTGTTGTTTGCCGGCTTCCTGCGCGTGCCGATGACCTCGGTTTTCATGGTGCTGGAGGTGAGCGGCAATTACACCATCATCGTGCCCGTCATGATCGCCAACACCTTCGCCTACGTGATCTCGCGCGGCTTGATGCCTACGCCGATCTTCGACGTGCTGAGCCGCCAGGATGGTATGGAACTGCCCTCCATGGAGGAGCAGCGCGAGGAGAGCATTCTGCGTGTCGAAGACGCCATGCAGCCGCCCTCCGATCCGATTCTGAATCCGGAGGACTCGGTGGAGAAAGCCGAGCGGCTGGCGGAACAGACCTCGCGCCACGTCCTGCTGGTGCGCCTGCGGCCCTCGGGCTGGAGCACGGTCGGCATCGAGGAGCTGAAGAAGCTGGTCGCGGAGGGCAAGGGCACGCAGCCGATCGAGTCGGTGCTGACCGGCGATCCAGTGCCCTCGCTGCACCCCGACCTGCCCCTGGATACGGCACTGCGCTACGTGGATCGCTGGCCGGTGGTGCCGGTGGTCAATCGCGCCGACCTGAGCGAAGTCGAAGGCCTCATTACCGAACGCGACGTGCTGGAGCGGTATCGGGATTTTGGCGGAGAATAGCGTTAGCGAAAGCAGACTTCAGGCGGCAGGGATCTGACGCTACGGGTCGCGCTTTCTTGCCTGTACGCAGGAGCGCTAAAATTCCAGAAGGGCTATGTACGACGCGTTCTTCCATGCCGGTATGCTGCTCAAGCGGTTTCGCCGCGGCCGCCACGACCGTGGACGGAATGCCACCGCCTCAGTAATCTGATTTCGACAGATCTGTCTTGCACCCGGGCGCCCCTGCGCGCATCCGTGGTGCCGCCTATGCACTTGTCCAAGATCAGGAGAAAGAAATGAACAGCTTTGAGAGCCGCGCCGTGCTTACCTCCGGCCAGAAGAAGTACACGATGTACCGCCTGCCGGCCCTTGCCGGCCGTGGCATTAACCTGAACCGTCTGCCCTTCAGTCTGAAGATTCTGCTCGAGAACCTGCTGCGCCGCGAAGACGGCGTGAACGTGACCGCCGCCGACATCGAGTTTCTCGCCAAGTGGGATCCCAAGGCGGAGCCCAGCCGCGAGATCGCCTACATGCCGGCGCGCGTACTGATGCAGGACTTTACCGGTGTGCCCGCGGTTGTCGATCTCGGTGCAATGCGCGACGCCATCAAGAAGCTGGGCGGCGATCCCGAGCGCGTCAATCCGCTGGTTCCGGCCGAGTTGGTGATCGATCACTCGGTGCAGGTGGATGAATACGGAACCCCGCAGGCTTATGACGCGAACTCTCTGCTCGAGTTTCAGCGCAATCGCGAGCGTTATGCCTTCCTCAAGTGGGGCCAGTCGGCCTTCCGCAACTTCTCGGCTGTGCCGCCGGGGATGGGCATCTGCCACCAGGTGAACCTGGAGTACCTGGCCCGCGTGGTCTTCACCACCGACATCAACGGCGAAGCGGTGGCCTATCCGGACACGCTGGTGGGCACCGACTCGCACACCACCATGATTAACGGCCTGGGCGTGCTGGGCTGGGGCGTGGGTGGCATTGAGGCCGAGGCGGCCATGCTGGGCCAGCCAGTCTCCATGCTGGTGCCGCAGGTCGTTGGTTACAAGCTGACCGGCAAGCTGCGCGAAGGCGCAACCGCCACCGACCTGGTCCTCACCGTTACGCAGAACCTGCGCAAGCTGGGTGTGGTCGGCAAGTTCGTGGAGTTCTATGGCGACGGTTTGGCCCAGTTGCCGTTGGCCGATCGCGCCACCATCGCCAACATGGCGCCCGAGTATGGCGCCACCTGTGGCATCTTCCCGGTGGATGCGGAGACACTGCGCTATCTGCGCCTGACCGGCCGCAGCGAGGAACAGATCGCGCTGGTGGAGGCCTACTACAAGGAGCAGGGGCTGTTCCACACCGCCGGCGCGCCGGAGGCCGAGTACTCGGCGACGCTGGAGCTGGATCTTTCTACCATTGAGCCGAGCGTGGCGGGACCCAAGCGGCCGCAGGATCGCGTGCTGGTCAAGGACGCGGCAGCGAGCTTCCAGCAGCAGTTGCCATCGTTGCTCGCCCCCACCGCCAAGCCGCTTGGCTCACGCACCGCGGTGGCATGGGAGCATCAGGCGGTGGCCGATGCCGCTGTTTTTGAAGATAGCGAAGGTCCCTCCAACCCCGCTGCCAAGGAAGGCCAGACCTACAAGAGCGGGGCGGTCACAACCACGGTGAAGGAGCGCTTCAACGTCGACCCCGATCCCTATCTCGATCACGGTTCGGTGGTGATTGCGGCGATCACGAGCTGCACCAACACCTCCAATCCCTCGGTGATGATTGCCGCCGGCATCCTGGCCAAGAAGGCGGTGGAGAAGGGCCTCAGCGTTCCGCCGTGGGTGAAGACCTCGCTGGCACCGGGCTCGCGCGTGGTGACGGACTACTACGAGAAGTCCGGGCTGCTGCCCTATCTCGAGAAGCTGCGCTTCAACGTGGTGGGCTACGGCTGCACGACGTGCATCGGCAACTCCGGCCCGCTGCCCACCGATGTATCGAAGAGCATCGAGGAGCACGGCCTGGTGGCTGTGAGCGTGCTCAGCGGCAACCGGAACTTCGAAGGCCGCGTGAACGTGGACGTGCGCGCCAACTACCTGATGAGCCCGCCGCTGGTGGTGGCCTACGCGCTGGCCGGCAAGATCGGCCACAACTTCGACAAGGACCCGCTTGGCAAAGACAAGAGCGGCAATCCAGTCTTCCTGCGCGATATCTGGCCCACCCAGCAGGAGGTTGCCGATGCCATCGAGAAAGGCGTGAACAGCGAGGGCTATCGCCGCGAGTACGCCACGGTGAGCAAGGGCGACAGCAATTGGCAGGGGTTGAGCTTCCCCACCGGCGACGTGTACCAGTGGGAGAAGGACTCGACCTACATCCGCCAGGCGCCGTACTTCGACGGCATGGGCAAGACGCCCGGCGCGGTCAATGATATCCAGGGCGCGCGCGTGCTGGCAGTGCTGGGCGATTCGGTGACCACCGACCACATTTCGCCGGCCGGCAACATCAAGAAGGACGGCCCGGCGGGCAAGTACCTGGCCGAGCATGGCGTGAAGCCCGCGGACTTCAACAGCTACGGCTCGCGCCGCGGCAACCACGAGGTGATGGTGCGCGGCACCTTTGCCAACGTGCGCCTGCGCAACAAACTGGCGCCGGGCACCGAGGGCGGCGTCACCCGCCTGCTGCCCGAGGGCGAGCAGATGTCGATCTTCGATGCCAGCGTGAAATACGCCGAGCGCAATGTGCCGTTGATCGTGCTTGCAGGCAAGGAGTACGGGTCGGGCTCGTCGCGCGACTGGGCGGCCAAGGGCCCCAAACTGCTGGGCATCGCCGCGGTCATCGCCGAAAGCTACGAACGCATCCACCGCTCCAATCTCGTCGGCATGGGCATTCTGCCGCTGGAGTTTCCCGCCGGCCAGAACGCCGAGTCGCTGGGCCTCACAGGCGAGGAGACCTACGATATCGTGGGCTTCAAGGAGAAGCTGGCGAATAAGTTCGCCGGCGGGCGGACGGTGACGGTGGTGGCGACGGGCGCCGACGGCAAGAAGAAGCAGTTCGAAGCCCGCGTGCGCATCGACACGCCGGCCGAGATCGCTTACTACGAGCACGGCGGCATCTTGCAGTACGTGCTGCGGGAACTGGCGAGTAAGTAAGCGGAGCCACCTGCGGTGGGGCGGCCGGCGCTTGCGGCACCTGCGGTGCGGCAGACGGCGACTACGCGCCCGGTGGTTTGTGGTCTCCCAGGTCTCAAAGTCGAGACCTGGGGCACCCGGCACCCGGCACCCGACCCAACGGAATCAGTTGCCGAAAGCGCTCGCCTGATGCGGCATCATGCTGAAGGGCGGCGCGCCGCCTTTGCCGCCCCAGGTCCAGTACATGCCCACATAAGCGTAGTTCTCCGTCTGCCCTGCGACCGAGTGGCCGTAGCAGAACAGGAACTGCTTGTTGGGATTGTGGAAGTGATAGTAGCCTCCCACATCGACCAGCGCAGACGGCTCAATCTGCGGAGTGGCAAGGCCTTCCGCGCCGTGGGCGAAGATCTCCGCGCCCAATTCGAGGCGTTCGTTCAGCTCCTTCTTGACCAGCCAGCCGGTGTAGGGATAGGTCTTGTAGCCCGCCTGGCGCACGATGGTGTAGCCCCCGCCGCCGTCGAAGAGCCATTTGCCCCAGTTCTTCTGGATCCATAACGGCACCTTGTACCAGACCTTGCCCACGCCCAGCCCTTTGTCGTAGTTGCCGGTGGGCATCTCGTACATCACGAAGGTGCCGATCTGGGGGATGTGCCGGGACTCCTTGATGAAGGCGATCTTGGTGCCCAGTTCCATGTCGGTGAGGCCGAAGGCGGATGGTCCCACGCTGGCCGCCGGCGCGTACACGGGACTGTTGGAGGGATTGATGGAGCCCCAGGGCAGGATCATGTGCAACTGCACGCGGGGCAGTGCGCCCCAGTTGAACTCAGATGCCGGACCAGTCGAGTCCATTTCCACCGGGGTCCCATCGGCGCCGCCGAAGATGTAGAACTCGTAGTGGTGCAGATCCACGGGCACCGGATCGTCGGTTTGATAGGGAGGTCCCTGCGCATGCAGGCGTGCGCAAGCCCCCACCAGCAGGAGCAGCGCCAGGACCTTCACGGACTTGGGAAGAGCTTGCATTGAGAATCAGGCGCGGGGAACTAGGGCACCGCCAGCTATAGCCATGCTAAAAGCAAGCGTGGAGACTCAGCTCCATTCAGAATGACAGAGCTGTAAATTTTGCAGATTAGTGCAGTGCCGCGATCAGCGAGCGCAGCCGCTTCTGCGCGGGCTTCTCTACGAAGTGGAGCGCCATTACCGCGATCACCACCATGAGGGCGTAGCTAATCCAGGGATCGAACTGCTTCAGGTGCAGCCACACCAGGATGTTCGACTCGTGAACCAGGTGCCACATATTGAAGTGCAGCAGGTACATGCAGTAGCTGGCTTCGCCGACGAAGACCAGTGGCGCCCAACCGAACAGCGTGGACAGGAAGTTTTCTCCCGCCAGGCCCAGCACCATGCAGCCAAAGATCGGCATCAGCATGCCATCGTGAATCAGGGCATAGGGTAGCAGGTAAGCGTGGGAGAGCAGCAGATACAGCGAGCCGAATCCGAATGCGCCCAGCAGGGTGCGCAGCCGGCTGGCGCGCCCGATGACCTCGTCCAGCCCGGCGAGCATCACCCCGAAGATGAAGCTGGCCAGGTGAGGCAGCGGGGTGAACTTGAGCGCATTCAGCCAGAATCCCCAGCTATAGCGGTCGATCTTCGCCAGGCCGTCGGGATGGTAGAGCACGTAGAGTGTGCCCGGAATCAGGCTCAGCAGCCACACGCCGGCCATCTTGCTTACATGCCAGCCCACGTGCTGCGGGCGCTTCCAGCGGGCCATCCAGGGAAAGAGAAAATAAAAAAATGCCTCCGCCGACATGGTCCACGCCGGCGTGTTGAGAAACGTGGCGATCTGTGGCACCCAGCCTTGCAGCAGCAGCGGCGTGAGCGCCATGCCGGTCCAGAACATGCCATGGGTATGCGCCCTGTACTCCAGCGGCAGCACCTGGATCGAGATCAACAGGCTGAGGATGTAGATGGGGTAAAGCCGCGTGAAGCGCGCCTCCCAGAACCGCCGCTTGTCCAGCTTTCCGGCGCGCGCCTTTCCCGAGTAGTTGTAGGCCAGCACAAAACCCGAGAGCAGGATGAAGAAGCTCACCGAGGCGTAGCCGGCATTGATAACCGGCGCCAGGGGGCCAAACCAGTTGGGATTGGAGTAATGAAAAAAGACGATGTTCAGCGCTGCAAAACAGCGCAAGCCGGTCAACGCGTTCAGGCGCGCAGGGCGCTCGGCCGTAATCTGTGCCTGTTCCGGCGCTGTGGCCGCCTGCCTGGCGGTCTTCATGGCCGGTAGAGGCAGGGCCGTGGAGATCTGGTTACCGATGACCTGCAAACAACAATCCTTCCAGGGAAGATCCTTAAAGCCTGTGGATAGACCCATCCCCTTCAGCGCCAGAAACGCCGTTGTTCATTGGACGCGATCCGGGCGATCGAGAGACGCACTGCGGAGGCAAATTTCACGCCCGCCTAGGCAGTAACCAGCGACCCTACCCGCTCTCCCATCACCACCCGCTTGATGTTGCCGGGCTGGTTCATATTGAAGATGATCATGGGCAGGTTGTTGTCCTTGCACAGGCTGACGGCAGTCAGATCCATGACCCGCAGCCCCTGGCGCAGGATCTCCATGTAGCTGATCTCGTCGTACTTAACCGCGTCTTTCACCAGCACGGGATCGGCGTTGTAGACGCCTTCCACCTTGGTGGCCTTCAGCAGCACGTCGGCCTTGATCTCCATGGCGCGCAGGCTGGCGGCGGTGTCGGTAGAGAAGAAGGGATTGCCGGTTCCGGCCGCGAAGATGACCACCCGGCCCTTCTCCAGGTGGCGCACGGCGCGCCGCCGGATGTAGGGCTCGGCGAGCTGGTTCATCAGCACCGCGGACATGACCCGGCACTGGACGCCGCGCTTTTCAATGGCGTCCTGCAGGGCAATGGCGTTGATAACCGTCGACAGCATGCCCATCGAGTCGGCGCTGACGCGGTCCATCTCCTTTGCCTGGCTGGCCACGCCCCGGAAAAAATTACCCCCGCCGACGACGATGCCGATCTCCACGCCCAGAGCGTGAACGTCGGCAATTTCGGCGGTGATATCGGCGACACGATCGGCGTCGAGACCGAAGCCGCGCTCGCCGGCCAGAGCCTCGCCTGAAAGCTTAAGAACGATCCGCTTATACATTCCGCTTCGAGTATCGCATAGGAGCCGGAGCTCCGGCTGTGGGAGAGCGGCGGGCAGAAAACGACCCCGGCCTCGGCCGGGGTCGTTTTGCTCCTCCCCCGAAAAGCAGGACTTAAGCGCGAACCGCGCCGGTGTTGCGGTCTACTTCCTTGAGACGAGCAGCCTTACCACGCAGTCCGCGGATGTAGAACAGCTTGGCGCGGCGAACCTTGTAGCTGCGCACCTTGTCGATCTTTTCGATGACTTTGGAGTTGAACGGGAAGATGCGCTCGACGCCCTGGCCGAAGCTCATCTTGCGCACGGTAAAGGTGCCCTGGGGGCCCCGGTTGATGGCGATTACCAGTCCTTCAAAGGCCTGGAGACGTTCCTTGTCGCCTTCCTTGATCTTCACCTGCACGCGGATCTGGTCGCCGGGTACAAACTCCGGCAGGTCGGTGCGCTTCAGCTTCTCAGCAAGGCGCTGCATCACGGGATGAATTGACATGGTCTTTTCCTGCGTTTGAACTCAGAACCTTAAGTTTATCAGAGAACAGGCCCCGATGACGAACGGGCCGCCGAGCTCCTGTTGGGCGTCCGGTGGGCCGTGGCCGGGGAAGCCCACTTGGGTTAGTGCTGCTGCTCGATTTTGCAGCAGGTCTCGATCCTCAGCGGAATTGCTGTCAAGGGGCTTCGGCAGCCTGTAGGCGACACCTGCGGGCCATCCTGACAGCAAACCTGGGGACTTTCCCGGCGCACTCCTCGGGAAATCCCCTTGTTTCTCGCCGTTTGCTCCTGTTTTGGCAGGCGATTACAATCCTATGCACCCCGGCGCGGCATCCAAACGGAGTGAATGGCGTACCTCGGTTGCAAACCCGCCGCCCCCAATCTCGTAGAGCTTTTGAGATCCACTCTGCGGCGCCTCGAGCAAATGGAGGATTTGCGCCCAAATGATCCAGCTCTGAAGGAGATCAAGAGCTCGATTCTCCGCTCCATCGCCGAACTGGAGGTTTCCCGGGAAGAACGCATTCTTGATGCCGCCTGAACGGCGGGATCCCTGTTTTGGCAAACAAGCGAAAGCCCGGCCGCCATCGGCCGGGCTTTCGCTTGTTTTGATTGCGACACCCGATTACGGGTAGGTGATCTGGATCGCGTGGTTGCCGTGAGGAACAGCAGCAATTGCCGCCGGGTTGGCGATCGTAGTGGGATACGGGGTGGCCTGGGTCTGCGTGACCGTGCCGGTGTTGGGATCGATCTGGAAGCCGGAGATCGAATTGCCCAGGTAGTTCGCTGTGTAGACGAAGCGGCCCAGGGCCGGGTCTACCAGGACGGAAACCGGCTGTGAATCGGTTCCCAGCGCCGCGCCTCCGGTGGTGCTGGCCGTGACGGAGGGAGTTCCGGTTTTGGTGGCGATCACATAACCGGTAATGCTGTTCTGCAACTCGTTGGCGACATAGATGTACATGGCGCGAGGATCGATGGTGACAGAAGCGGGCTCGTAACCGGTCCGGAATGGGCCGTTGACCATGAAGTTCAGCACTTCCCCAGGGCGTATCAGGTAGCCGATCAGCTGGTTCGATGCGAAGTCGGTGACATAGACGAAGCGGTTGGTGGCATCGGAGGCCACATCGCTGGGCTTAACGCCCGCCTGGTAGGGGCTGCCCGCGGCGGGGGTGAGCGCGCCATTGCTGCCCACCGAGAAGCTGTAGAGCCAACCAGGATTGGCGGCGCTGGTGACGGTGCCGCCCGGGTTATACGCTGACTGGTCGTAAGCGCATACAAAAACGGCCCCATTGTTGGGCAGCACATTCACGCCGGTGGGAATAATGACGTCGCTGGTGTAGCCAGGCAGGGTCAGGTTGACCGTTGCCACCAGGTTCCCAATGGCGCCCGAGGAGAGCGAATAGACCGCCAACTGCCCGGGATTGGAACCCCCCACCGCGTAGAGATATTGGCCGCTGGTGCTGACCGCGATCGCATTGGGGGTGAAGGCGGCGGTCACCGAATCCTTCTTGGTCAGCGATCCGTCACTGGCAATGGTGAAGTGGACAATCGAGTTGTTGCCCTGATTGGCCACGTAGAGGTCCTGGTAATCGGACGATGCAGCCAGGGAGACCGGCTTGGACCCACCCGAGTCGACCGCCGTGTGGATGGGGCGCAGGGCGCCGGTCTGCGAATCAGCCGCGAAGGGCTCAATCTGGCCGGTGCTGCCGCCGGAGGTTCCCGCGGCACCGGCGACATAAACGTAATCAATGGTTACGATCATGCAGCCAGACAGCACTGTTGCCACTAAAAGGCCGAAAACAGAGACCAGAGCAAGCTGGCTCAATTTGCTGAACTTCATGCGCTTCCTTCGTTGCGGGCTCAAGCTGCCGGCCCCTAAATCACTCGTTGAGATTGACCGTAGCCATTGTAAAAGCCGCTACGGGAATTGCTAAACTCTGTCCGACGCCTGCTATTTCTGGATTCCGGCTCCCGTGCCATTGTGGGGAATTGCGGCCACGGCTGCTGGATTGGCGTTGGATGGAAACGGAGAAGACTGCGAAATCAGAAGCGTTCCGTCGGTGGGATCGATCGTGAATCCCGAGACGTTGTTCCCCAGGAAGTTCGCGGTGAACAGGAACCGATTCGTGGATGGATCGAGCCCGATGGCCATTGGCTGCGCGCCGGTGGTGTAGTTGCCGCCCGAGGATGCATTTCCCAGGCGCGTAAGGGCGCCGTTGCTGATCGAGTAGGCGGTAACGGTGGCATCCAGCGAGTTCACCACGTATGCATAGGGGTAGGTTGGATTCACGACGATGCCCGAAGGCCCGCCGCCAGCGGGAAATGCGTTGCTCCCGCCTGCACCGCTGGTCATCTCGGTTACAGTGCCGCTGGTCGCGGAGGCGGAGTAACCCAGCACGTCATTCGAGGCATAGTCGGTCACGTAGAGATTGGCGCCGGTGCCATCGAACGCGAGGGCGGTGGGCTGTTTGCCGGCCGCGAAGGGCGATCCGGGCAGCGGAGTGAGCGTGCCGCCGGTTCCAACCGCGAATCCGAACAGGAAGCCCTGGAATGGAGTGATTGTCGAGTCGTAGGCAGTTACGTAGACGTAGCTGCCGGAGGGCGCGACCTGCACCGCTGTCGGAACGATCACGTCATTTTCCGGAGCGCTGCACTGCCAGGTGGCATCACTCGCCAGCGTATAGCCGGTGCGGCACAGCGGCCAATACTGCTCGTGTCCGTTGATGGCCGGCGAACCCATGGTGATGGGCGTCGTCTTGGTGGCCGCCGTGAGCGGATAGATGGCGACTGAACCAGAGCAAGGAGCAGCCGTCGAGCACGTCGGCAGCGGCTGAAATCCATCCACGACGAACAGGTTGGCTTTGTCCGCGGCCAGGCTGGTGGGATAGACGCCCGGTGTGTTCACCGTGTTGAGAGGGTACAGCTTGCCGTCGGTGCCGATCACGAAGTCTACAACGGTGTTGTCGTCATGATTCGCGACGAAAAGGCTGCTGTAGTCGGCCGAGGCGACTTCCGACACCGGATTGCGTCCGCCAGAAGGGAAGGGGGACGCAGGAATGGGCCGCATGTGCCCGGATTCGGAGTTGATCTCGAAGACGTCGATTTCGCCGTACTGATTGGGTCCTGCCGCCAGCGTGCTGGCGACGTAGACAAAGTCGACCGTGAGGGTCTGCGTGATCTGCTGGCAGGCGGTGATCAGCAGGGCCGCCGCCAGGCTGGCGGCGGATACCAGCACAAGCTGGCTCGTTTTGTTGAACTTCATGCGCATCTTTCGCCCACGGGCCGAATCTCGGGCCCCGGAAACCAGTGTTGAAATCGAACGCGAGACGCACCTTCCGGGCTGCGTCCCTGTTCGTGCCGATCGGTCGGGGAGCCATTCTCTCCTGGAGAGCGGCTCCCCGAGACGGGATTAGCTCGTGCGGCCGTCCACCAGGCACCAGGTGGCCGGCCCCGGCAGCGCATAGCTGCTGGCCACGACCATTTTGTTCAGCACGCCCGAGTTGGGATCCAGCACCTGCCCAGTTACGGTCGAATCGTAGTAGTTGGCCGTGTAGATGAACTGGTTCGAGGGATCCTCGACGATGCATTGCGGGCCCGAGCCGGAGCCATAAGGTTCCAGGGAGGTGAAGCTCAGCTGGAATGCTGGGTTGGTGGTAATGAAGTATCCGTCGATGCCGCTGTTGCCATTGGGCCCGATGAGATTGTTGCCATCGTTCGCGACGTAGACAAATATGCCCTTGCTCTCGACCATCAACTGGATGGGATTGGCCTGGCCGGGACCGCTCGGAACCTTGCCGCTGGTCTCGGCCTGGAGGGCGCCGTTGCTGCCCACGGTGAAGGGCAGGATCTGGCTCAGCGCGGTCACGGTGGTGTTGTTGGAGGTATAGCTGAGTGGCTCGTTGTCGAGAACGTAGATCAGGCCGGAGGCATTGACGATGGCATTGCCCCCTGCGATGCCCAGTGGCTGCACCGTATTCTGGTTCAGCGTCAGCTGGCCAGAGCCGGGGTTAAACGCGTAAGGGAAGACGTTGGCGCCGCCGGTGTAAGGGAAGGCGGGCGACGCGCTATTGCCGGTCAGCGTCAGCACGTACGCGCTGGTGATGGCGAAGTCCACCGGGTTGGCCGGGACCGGAAAGTAGCTGAGGGGCGCACCGCCGGCAGAGCTTACCTGCGCGTTTTGGACCAGGGAAAGCCGGCCGGTCCGGGAGTCGATCGCAAACAGCGTAATGTCGCCGCAGGCGCTCACACCCGAGCCCAGGGCCGCCTGGCAAGCGGCGCTGGAAGGGGCATCGTGGTCCAGAACCATCAGGAAGCTGCCCGAGCCGTCCACCGCGAGGCGGAAGGGATTGATGCCCTGTGTGTAGAACACCTGCTGCGGGGTCAGCATTCCATTGCCGCCCACCGCATACTGGGTGATGTTGGAGTTCTGGCAAGGATCGGCCGTGGTGCAGTCTCCCGACCCCGAGGAGTTCACGCCGCGGTTCAGCACGTACAGGAAACGGCTTCCGCTGGCCAGGACGGCGCGCACCGGGTTGGCGCCGCCGGAGGAAACGGGAAGACCATTGATCCGGACCAACTGACCGGTGTTGTGATCGATCTTGTAACCGGTAACGATTCCGTTGCCGTTAGGCTGGGCCGTGACTGTGCCCGTCACATACAAATAGCCGACCGTATAACTCTGGATGCAAGACGAAACACCGAAGATAACGCCGGCCGAAAGGGCGCCAGTCAGTAATGCCTTGCCGAATTTCGTGAACTTCATGCGATTCCTTCATCCTGGTCAGGCTACACGCCCGCCAAGTTTGGTCGTTCCCGAGCAATGCTGGGTTGGGACGGGTCCCTGATGCATTGTAAAAGCCAGAGGCTGCTTGTGCCTAGTTTAGACGCACGCCCCCGCACCCGCCCAAATTCTGCGGTGGAATTTGCGGCAATTGGCAGGATCGCGGCTCTCCCGAGGGCCTCTTTGCCGGGGAAAAACGACAAGGGCGGCGTCCGGAAGCTTCTCCGGTCCGCCGCCCTTGTGCTGTTGCAGACTCTGGTTCCTGCCCTTACCACACCCGGCAGGAGTTCACCGGGTACATGGGCTGGCCCTTCTTGCAGCTGAAGGCCCGGGCGAAGGCGCCGAAGTTTTGCACAGTGCCGTTCACCCGCCACTTGCCCGGCGAGTGCGGATCCACGAGCGCCGCCTGCCGTGCCGCCGCGTCGCGGGTGTTCTGGCACCACACCTGGGCGAAGCCGATGAAGTAGCGCTGCGCCTCGGTGTAGCCGTCGATTTTTTCATCGAGCGACTTGCCTTCGTCCTTCAGCGCCTGCTGAAGGGCCATGTAGGCGATCCGCAATCCACCGTTATCGGCAGTGTTTTCGCCCAGCGTCAGGTGGCCGTTCAGGTAGACAGCGGGCGCGTTGCCCTGGGCCGGCGCCGCTTCAAAGTGGCTGTATTCGTTGGCCACGCACTCGGTGCGCTGCTTGAATGCCTTCTGGTCGGCCTCGCTCCACCACTGCCGCAGATTGCCTTTGCCGTCGAACTGCGAGCCCTGGTCATCGAAGCCATGCGTCATTTCGTGGCCGATCACCACGCCGATGCCGCCGAAGTTCACCGCCGGGTCGGCATTGGCGTCGAAGAACGGCGGTTGCAGGATGCCGGCCGGGAAGTTGATGTCGTTGAACAGCGGGTTATAGTAGGCGTTCACCGTGGGCGGAGTCATGTCCCACTCCTTTTCGTCCACCGGCTTGCCCAATTTGTTGAAGTTGTAGTCCCGCTCGAAGACCGCGGAGCGCTCTTCATTTTCCGCAAACTGCGTCCGGTCGATGTTCAGGCTGGAGTAGTCGCGCCACTTCTCCGGATAGCCGATCTTGTTGCGGATCATGGCCAGCTTTTCTTCGGCGGCCTTTTTGGTCTCCGGAGTCATCCACGGCAGAGACTGGATATCTTCCGCCAGGGCGTGGTCCAGATCAGACACCAGCTTGTCCATGCTCTGCTTGGCGGCCGGGGGGAAGTTCTGCTTCACCCAGTCCTGACCTACCGCCTCGCCCAGGGCGCGGTCCGTCTGCATGGTGCACTGACGCCACCGCGGCAGGGGTTCCTTCTGGCCCGCCAGCGTGCGCGAGAAGAAGGCGAAGTTCTCATTGTAGAAAGGCGTCGACAGGTCGCGCGCCATTCCGTGCAGAACATGCCAGCGCAGATAGCTCTTCCAGGCGTCCAGCGGCTCGCTTGCGATCATTCCGTTCAGCGCCTGGAAATAATCGGGCATCGCCACGTTGAGCGTGTCGAAGTGCCGGATGCCGATGTGGTCGAAGTACAGGCTCCAGTCGAGATTGGGAGTCATCTTCTGGAAGTCGGCCACGGTATAGATGTGGTAGACCTTGTTGGGGTCGCGCATCTCGGTGCGGCTCATGAAGGCCTTGGCCATTGCCGTTTCGATCCTCATCACCGAGTCCGCTTCCTTGGCCGCCTGCTCGGGGGTATCCCCGGCCAGCGTGAACATCTTCTTCATGTGTTCCACATACTCGGTGCGGATCTGGGCGAAGTGCGCGTTCTCTACGATGTAGTAGTCGCGGTCCGGCAGCGAGATGCCGCCCTGATCGATCTCGGCGATCTGCTTGGACGAGTCCTTTTCATCCTGCTGCACGCCAAAGTCGAAGAAGCCGTCGGGCTGGCCTTTGTTTTCCAGGGTCGCCAGCATCGCCGGAATCTGCTTGGCATCGGCGAGGGTCGCGATCTCCTTCCAGGCTGCCAGGACGGGCTCGGCGCCCAGCTTGTCGATAGCGGAGGTGTCCATGCAGGATGCGTAGAAGTTGCCGTATTTTTTCTGCAGGGGCGTCTTGGGATCGCTGGCCGCGGCTTGCAGATCTTTCCACAGCAGATATTGATTACGCTGCTGGACCAGGGAGAACGAGCGCACCCAGCGCGACTGATCGGCGGGAATGGGGTTGTGCTTGAGCCAGTTGCCACAGGCGTACTGGTAGAAGTCCACACAGGGATCCACGCGGGTATCCATGGCCGCGGGATCGAAGCTTCTGGTCACTGGCGGTTCGGTGGGCTGGGCCGTAGTGTTCTGATGCACCGGAGGCTCCGCATTCTGCGCGGGGCTTTGCGCTGCGGCAGTGGCTGCCGCAATGCCCAACATAGTCGAAGCGAGTAAGAGTGAACGCATCGGGATTTCCTCTTGGAGAGAACCGTGAATCGACCACTTCCGGCGCGGCTTGGTAATCGTGTCCGGGGGTCGGGGCTGTTGATGAAGGGGTGCAACTACCGTTTTGCGATGGCAAAAGCCTAACACATGGATGAGGGCCGCGGGCACTCTGGGCCGCCCAGGCGCGATGAGCGACAATGTCACCATGCGTCGCATTTCAGTTTCCATCCTCTGCCTTCTGGCATGTTCGCTCGTTTCCGCGCAGAATGTTCATGTGCGCGTCTCTCCCGATGTCAAAACCGGTGTTCAAGGCAGGACCGAGTTTCCAACGATTCAGATGGCCATGGATCATCATCCCTGGCCCGGCAAGGGCGGCCGCGTCTACATCGAGATCGCTCCCGGCGTTTACCATGAGCGCGTCATCGTCACCCAGAACCACCCCGACATCACGCTGATTGGCATGGGCAAATCGCCGTCTGATGTAGTGATCACCAACAGCCTGAACGCGAAGCAGGCAGGCGGCACCTTCTTTACCGAAACCGTGGAGATCAACGGCGCCGGCTTCGAGGCCGACAACATCACGTTTGAAAATGCCGCGGGCAATACGGGCCAGGCGGTGGCGGCGGCCGTGCGCTCGGACCGCGCTGTGTTCAAGCATTGCCGCTTCCTCGGTCACCAGGACACGCTCTTTGCCGACTACGGCCGCCAGTATTATGTGGACTCCTATATTGAGGGCGGCGTGGACTACATCTTCGGCAACGCCGCCGCAGTCTTCGACCACGACGAACTCCGCTCCAACGGGCCAGGCTTTGTGACCGCCCAATCGCGCACCTCAGCCGAGCAGACCACCGGCTACGTGATCGTCGACAGCAAGGTGACCAGCGGCATCGACCCCACGGCGCGGAAGCAGTGGATCGGCCTGGGCAGGCCATGGCGGGCGTATTCGCGCGTCGTTTACCTGAACACGGAACTGCCTTCGGACCTGATTCCGGCGGGCTGGAACGCATGGGGCAGGATGTCGCCCCACCTGCACGCCTACTACGCGGAGTTCCACGACAAGGGCCCCGGCGCAAAGCCCAAGGCGCGCCTGCCCTGGTCGCACCAGCTCACAGCCAGCGAAGCGGCGCAGTACCAGCCGCGCGTCTTTCTGGCCGGTAAGGACCATTGGGACCCGGTGGCCGCGGCGGCCAAGCTGCCCTAGGGGCCGGCCTTGCGTGATTATCGTTTATAAACGATAATCATCTGTGCACGAGATTCGCCATTACCTCACTCCGGAAGGGAAGGACGTGGTCGCGGAGTGGCAGACTCGCCTGCACGACGCCCGCGCAAAGATTGCGATCGACCGGCGCATCAACCGGCTGGAGCTTGGAAATTTCGGTGATCACAGGTTCTGCCGCGATGGCGTCTGGGAGTTACGCATCGATGTGGGACCGGGTTACCGCGTCTATTACGCGCTGGCCGGGAGCCAGATCGTCCTGCTCCTGGCCGGTGGCGATAAGCGCACGCAGAAGGCGGACATCGACCGTGCGTGCGCGTATTGGCAGGATTGGCAGCGGAGGTCTGAACAATGAAAGATCGAGAGCACGATGAAGCCATGGCCGAGAAGTTCCGCAACGATCCGGCCTATGCGGTTGAGCTGCTCAACAGCATCCTCGAAGATGGCGACCAGGCCGAGCTGCTGATCGTTCTGCGGCAGATGGCAAAGGCCTTCGGCGGGGTGCAGAACATCGCCGAAAAGGCCAATCTGAACCCGACGCAGCTGTACCGGACCTTGTCCGAAGAGGGCAATCCGGCGCTGAGCAGTTTGACGGCGATTCTGAAGGCGATGGGGTTGCGGCTGGCGGTGGAGCGGGTACGGGCGGCGTAAGAGTTGCAGGTGGCCAGCGTACCAAGTTAGTGTCATACCGCGTATCTTCCCTGCCGATGCGAATCGCTGGGATCTGTGGCCGGGGCGACCAAGCTGCCTGGAGCAATCAGGCCGGCAGGAGATAACTCATGCGCAGATGGTTAAAATTGAGCGCTTCGAGTCCCAGCTCATTCAGCTTTTTTACGAGTCGCGCATCGTCGGTGACAATCAAAAATTCCGCGCAGACGAGCGAAAGCGCAGTATCAGTCAGGCCTAGGAAATGGAACTCGGGCCTCTTAGCCGCTTCCATGCTAGGAATGGTCAGCTCGTCAATTTCGACGAAGGTCTCATAAAATTTCTTCAGACATTCGGACTTTGTCCGCTCCGGCAGATCGTTTGTAAGATTACTTACTTCTGTCAGGACATGTGGCGTGGTGACGGCTTTGCTGAAGAGCTTTTTCAGCCTGAGCAGAAGCTCATAATCTTCCAGGATGTACTTTGAAAGTTTGTTGTATTTCCCATCGCCGAGTAAGCGTTGGTCGAAAGATCCGACGAGGTAAAGGAGCGCCAAGTTCGCATCTATCAATAGACCCTTTGGTATATAGCGATCGATCAGCGATTCTAGATACGTACTCACTGTTTCCAGACTTTCAAGGACTGTGTTCCGCCACTGGCGGAATCGATCATGATCGTCTTGTAAATACGCGGCGGGGCCTGTCCCAATGCAAACGATAGAGCTCCGGGCTCCCCTGTTGAGAAGGAGATGACTACTGACCAAGCACCCGAAAGCGGCTCCACCTCCTCGAGTCGGAAATCCTTGCCCTGCGGGTAAAAGTCCTTCACGGAGGCAAAGGCACGCTGGACAGCTTCTTTCATATCGACGGAGGGCGCCTTTTTAGAACTCGTTGCAGATAGTGCCGCTGCAACCCCTTTTCCACCCGTCTTTACATCATTCATTCGCGTCCACCTCTGACGAGGTCAATAATAGCGCATTCTCTCATTCAGAATGCGTCTTTACACCCCCCCGCGCCCCCTGCCAAACTAAAGCGTGGACACCCAGACAGTCGTCATCCTTGATTTCGGATCGCAGTACACCCAGCTCATCGCCCGCCGCACCCGCGAGCAGAACGTCTTCTCCGTGGTGCTCCCCTGCACGGCGCCCCTCAGCGAGATTCAGGCCCACAAGCCCATCGGCATCATCCTTTCCGGTGGCCCCTCGTCGGTCTACGACGCCGACGCTCCCGCCGCCGATCCGCGCATCCTCGAACAGGGCGTTCCGGTACTCGGCATCTGCTATGGCTTGCAGTTCATCGTGCACAATCTGGGCGGCAAGGTGCGCTCCGCGCCCAAGCGCGAGTACGGCCATGCCGAGGTCAGCATCGAACACGCCGCCTCGCAGCTCTTCGCCGAGTTGCCGGCCGGCCTGCAGGTCTGGATGAGCCACGGCGACGAGGCGCTGGAACTGCCCGCCGGTTTTCGCCGCATCGCCGCGTCGGCTAACGCTCTCGCCGGCATTGAGAATGCGGAGCGCCGCATCTGGGCGGTGCAGTTCCACCCCGAGGTGCACCACACCCCGCTCGGACCGCAGCTCATTAAGAACTTCCTCTTCTCCATCTGCGGCGCGCGCGGGGACTGGACGCCGGCGCACTTTGTGGAGACCACCGTGGCCGCCATCCGCCAGAAGGTCGGCTCCGGTCACGTGATCTGCGGGCTCTCCGGCGGGGTGGATTCCTCGGTCGCCGCCATGCTGGTGCACAAGGCCATTGGCAGCCAACTGACCTGCATCTTCGTCAACAACGGCGTGCTTCGCAAGAACGAGTTTCAGAGCGTGCAGAAGAATCTGCGCGACAAGCTCGGGCTTAATATCGTCGCCGTGAACGCCAGCGCGCGCTTTCTTGAAAAGCTGGCCGGCGTCACCGATCCCGAGGTCAAGCGCAAGCGTATCGGCCAGGAGTTCATCGCAGTGTTCGAAGACGAGGCCCACCGCATCTCCGAGCAGACCGGCGGCGTGGACTGGCTGGTGCAGGGCACGCTCTATCCCGACGTCATCGAGTCTTCCAGCGTCAAGGGCCCCAGCCAGACCATCAAGAGCCACCACAACGTGGGCGGTTTGCCCGAGCGCATGAAGCTCAAGCTGATCGAGCCGCTGCGCGACCTGTTCAAGGATGAGGTGCGCCGTATCGGCCGCGACATGGGTATGCCCGAGGAACTGCTCAGCCGCCAGCCTTTCCCAGGCCCCGGCCTCGCTGTCCGCATCCTCGGCGAGGTGACGCCGGAGCGCGTTGAGCTACTACAGGAAGCCGATGAAATCGTGGTCTCGGAGGTGAAGGCCGCCGGCCTGTACACCGAGATCTGGCAGAGCTTCGCGGTGCTGCTGCCGGTGATGAGCGTGGGCGTGATGGGCGATCAGCGCACCTACGCTTACACCGCCGCCATCCGCGCCGTGAACTCCGAGGATGGCATGACCGCCGACTGGGCCCAGCTCCCTTACGAGCTGATGAAGCGCATCTCCAACCGTATCGTGAATGAGGTGCGCGGCATCAACCGCGTGGTCTACGACATCACCTCCAAGCCGCCGGGCACGATTGAGTGGGAGTGATGGGAACGAAGAAAACGGATCAGCGCTGATTCAGTAGAATCTGGACGCGGGTGTCCTTGGGGAAGCTGACCTCGTGTCCCCGGGCGATCCAGCGGTTGTAAATCGACATCGATACGGCGTAGATAGCCAAGACATGGAGCAGGGCCGCGTTGGCCGAGACCATGACCGCGGTGCGAGCTGCGAAGCCGAAGGAGTTGGTGGCGGTTCCGCTGTGCATCGGGTTCGACGTGGCATCGCTATCGAGAGCCGAAGCGGTCATGGCGCCCAGAGCCATAGGTGCCAGGTACTTTCCGGGGCCGGACGAGGATTTGGCTTCACCCTCCTGATTGATTTTCACCCGCGTTCCAGGGGCGGTCTCGGCGGCGGCGAGCTGGCCGTGGATGACGGTGGGAGAGGCGTGGCCGCGCTCCTCGATACTGCGGAACGTGAAGCGTAGCTGTCCATTTCGGGCGAACCAGCGCGCCCGGCGAGAAATCGCAACCGTCCCTGTCATGCGAGCGCCCTCGGGGAAGATGACCTGCTTGCCGTCGGGCGTGAGCAGGGGACGCGTGAGAATCGCGATGACCTGCGCCCCCCGGTGATCCGTGGCGGAGCTAAGGGGAGTGAGCAGGCGAGCGTTGATGGTGCCGGTCGGCGTGCCGTGAAGGATGGCGTCAGGAAGAGGGGCCGGCTGCAAACCGGGGATGGTGAGGGGGGCGGTGAGCTCTGCGTCGTACTGGGTGCCCGACCAAAGAGTGGGTGGGTACCAGGGCAGCTGAGAATAGATGAGCTTCCGGATCCGATCGCCGCCGTTGGGGTGACGAATGATATCGAGGATCCCATGCTTCTTCGCCTGAACTATAGAGTGAGCCCGGGCACGCAGCCCGGACTTCTTTTTCCTCGTGCTCATGGTGACCACAGAGGCATCGCGTTCAGTGACAGAGGTATGAATCGCTACTGTGGCGCCGCTGGGGAGCTGCAGCGAGTCGAATCGTACGGCAGGAACGGCGGGCGCCGTAAACTGGCCGTTGAGCAGCGCTCTCACACGGCTTTGCTGCGGATCGCGCCGCATGCCCAGAATGGTGCCGGTGACCCGGGTATTGACTGGAAGAACGCTGTGATCGATGGAGTCGACCGGCGCGATCAGATGGCCCTCAATGTGCGTGCCGGCACGCACACGGTAATGGTGATCGATCTCGATCCGGAGCGGAACGCCGGCGCGGATAGTGACCGACTGAGAGGGCCGGGCAACGAGAGAAGGCCTGGCAAGATGCGCGGCCGGCGGTGCAGGCTGCGCTGCCGGGCGGTGGTGTAGGACCTGCGCATCCATTGCGGGCAGCAGGGTCAATATCAATATTGCGGCTGGCGCTGGCAAAATGCGGCCCGCGGCGAGTTGCATGTGGGGAATCTCCTGCCGTCCTAAGTCTAGGGTTTAAGACGCCTTTGCCGGTAAAAGGGGAGCCTGGCTTGTCCGTGACCGGCACCGCCTCCGGCACGGCAGAGACGTTGTACACTTAAGAGCCGTTATCAGACAAGAGGCAATGATGGCGTTCAAATTTCAGGGCTTTGACTTCCTGCATCTCGACTCTACCTTCACTGAGGACGAGCTACTCGTCCGGCGTTCGGCCCGGGAATTCGTGGAAGACAACATCGTCCCGGTCATCGAGGACTGCTTTCGCGACGGCAGTTTTCCGCGCGCCCTGGTGCCGATGATGGGCGAGATGGGATTCTTTGGCGCGAATCTCCATGGATACGGCTGTGCAGGCATGTCCAACGTGGAGTACGGCCTGGTGATGCAGGAACTGGAACGGGGCGACTCCGGGCTGCGCAGCTTTGTCAGCGTGCAGTCGGCGCTGGTGATGTATCCCATCTACACCTTCGGCTCCGAGGAGCAGAAAAATACCTGGCTGCCGGCGCTCGCCAGCGGCCAGAAGATCGGTTGCTTCGGGCTGACCGAACCCGGCTTCGGGTCGAACCCGGGCGGCATGACCACGCGCGCCCGCAAATCCGGAGACGACTATATCCTCAACGGCGAGAAGATGTGGATCACCTCCGGTACGCTGGCGGATATCGCCGTGATCTGGGCGAAGGTGGAGGACGAGGACAATCGCATCCGCGGGTTTCTGGTGGAGACGGATCGGCCAGGCTTTTCCGCCGAGGAGGTGCACGGCAAGTGGAGCCTGCGCGCGTCCTCAACCAGCGGCTTGTCCCTCCAGGATGTGCGCGTGCCGGCCTCGGCGCTGCTGCCTGGCTCCGGAGGACTCAAGAGCCCGCTTATGTGTCTCAGCCAGGCTCGCTATGGCATCAGTTGGGGCGCGCTGGGCGCCGCCATGGAGTGCTTCGATACGGCGCTGCAATACTCAAAGGAGAGGAAGCAATTTCGCAATCAGCCCATTGCGAGCCACCAGCTTATTCAGGAGAAGCTGGTGTGGATGGCCAGCGAGATCAGCAAGGGGCAGTTGCTCTCCTTGCATGTCGGCCGGCTGAAGGATAAGGGCGCGGAAGGCTTCCAGCATATCTCGATGGCCAAGCGCAACAACGTGTGGATGGCCCTCGAGTGCGCGCGCATGGCCCGCGACATCCTGGGCGCCAACGGCATCACGTCGGACTACCCGATCATGCGGCACATGATGAATCTCGAATCGGTAAAGACCTATGAGGGCACGCATGATATCCACGCGCTGATCCTGGGGCAGAGCCTGACGGGGATTGCCGCGTACTGACCCTCACGCGGAGGCGTCGGCACTTACCCCGCAGGGAAAAAGCTTGTGCCGTGATTCCCGTCACGCGTCTTTCCCCCTGAGTGGGTGTCTAAATCGACAGCAGAGGGGAAGAATCCTGAGTAGCCGCTCAAACTTCCCCGGGAGGAAAGTACGATGAAACGTAATCTCTCGGTGATTTTGGCTCTCATCCTGTTGTCCACCCCGGCACTTCTGCTGTCCCAGCGAGGCAGAGGCGGAGGCGGAGGGGCCGGCGCCGGTGCGCAACAGGGTCAAGGACAAGGACAAGGGCCCGGTCCAGGTTCAGCCGGCTCGATGGGGCAGGGAACGCAGGCCGGAACTCAAGAAAGAACCCGCGACCAAGCTCGCCAGCAAACCCGCCAACAGACCCGCGAACAGCTTCGCGCGCAGGCAACCACCGAGCAGCGCGATCAGTACCGGCAGTGCGACCAGACCATGCAGCAGACCCGTACGCAGGCCCGCACCATGGCTCGCACAGCCAGTCAGCATAGCGGCAACCTGGCCGAGATGCAGGGGCAGCAAAAGCAGATGATGGAGCAGCTGCGCAATCTGGAACAGAACCGGGCTCGTCTCTATGAGGGCCTCAATGAAGAACAACGGAACGCCATTCAGGATCGCAATCGCCAGATGGAGCAGATCCACCAGCGCGTTCAAAACCAGTTGCAGGAGATGGATCGCGAATTGGCTGGCCCCGAAACCCACACCGTAGATCTTGAAAAGCAGGCGCGGGCCACCGAGCGCGAGATGAACAACTACCAGAAGCAGTTGCGCGAGACCGCAAGGACGCTGAATCTGACCAGCGACTGAGGCTCGAATCCACAGGAGAAAGGCCGGGGAACGCGCGGCCCAAGGGAGCGGAGAGCAGCTTCGAGCATTCTGCCGCCGAAGCTGCTCATTCCCTGAATTTTGCCGGCCATGTGAAGTACGCCTCAGCTCACAGGTTTGCAGCCAGCCGGGAAGGGGAGGGCGACTCGGCCCGTGACGAGATTATTTCTGCGATTCGGGCTAAATTGCCTGTAACCATCTCATTCTCTGTGAAACAATTCAGGTAATGGTCCAGTTTCCAAAAGTGATTCAGGGCGGCATGGGCGTCGGCGTCTCGAATTGGCGCCTGGCTCAGGCTGTCTCCCGGCTTGGTCAGCTCGGCGTCGTCTCGGGCACCGCGCTCGATTCGCTTTTCGTGCGCCGTCTGGTGGACGGAGACCCCGGCGGTCACATGCGCCGCGGACTGGATGCATTTCCATTTCCCGCCATTGCCCGGCGCGTTTGGCAGGAGTACTTCGTTCCCGGCGGCAAGTCCGCCGATGCGCCCTATCCCTTGCTTCCCATGCACCAGCGCTTCGCTCCGCGCAAGCTGATCGAACTGTGCATGGTCAGCAACTTTGTTGAGGTTTTTCTGGCCCGGGAAGGGCATACCAATCCGGTGGGTGTGAACTACCTCGAAAAGGTGCAGATGCCCCACCTGTTCTCGATCTACGGAGCCATGCTGGCCGGCGTCGGATACGTGCTGATGGGCGCGGGCATCCCGCTGCACATCCCCGCGATTCTCGACGCATTGGTGGCGCATCGCCCCGCCGAGTACCGGCTTCAGGTCACCGGCGCCGCCACCGATTTCGACAGCCAGATGCGCTTCGATCCGGCGGAATTCGCCGAGGGGCCTCTGCCCATCCTGGAAAGGCCGAAGTTTCTGGCCATCATCTCCTCGAACACGCTGGCTTCGACCATGCTGCGCCGGGCCAGCGGCCGTGTCGATGGCTTCGTGGTGGAAGGGGCCACCGCCGGCGGCCATAACGCACCGCCGCGGGGCAAGCTCCAGCTCACTTCCGAGGGCGAGCCGATCTACGGCGAGCGCGACCGCGTCAGTATTCCGGAAATGCGCGACCTGGGGGTGCCCTTCTGGCTGGCAGGCGGCTATGGAAGTCCCGAGAAGCTTCGCGAAGCCCTCGATCAGGGGGCGGCCGGGATTCAGGTGGGGACCGCCTTTGCTCTAAGCCAGGAATCCGGCCTTCGTCCCGATTTCAAATCGATGCTTCTTGAGCGTGCTATCTCCGGTACGGGCAAGGTGATGACCGATCCGCTGGCCTCGCCCACCGGATTTCCCTTCAAGGTGGCGCAGCTCGAAGGAACCTCGTCCGACCCGGAGATCTACCGCGATCGCCGGCGCGTCTGCGACCTTGGCTATCTGCGCGAGCCCTGCCTCACGGCAGATGGGAAAATCGCCTATCGCTGTGCGGCCGAACCGGTGGAGAACTACGTTGCCAAGGGCGGCAATGCGGAGGAAACCGCCGGCCGCAAATGCCTCTGCAACGCACTGCTGGCCAACGTGGGCCACGCGCAGGTGCGCGAGAATGGAGCCGTCGAGCCGCCGCTCATCACTCTGGGCGACGATCTGAATACGGTGACTCAATTCCTTGCGCCTGGTGAGACCAGCTATAGTGCCGGTCGGGTGGTCGAGATCCTGCTCGGCGCTCCGCCTTCGTCTCCGGAGCGATTCCTTCCCCAAACCGCTGCGATCTCCTGAACGCTTCCGGCGCTCCCGCCATTCTTTCCTGTTGGCCAGGGAGTTGGCTGCCATCGAGCGGCCGGAGCGGTGGGTTCTGGAGAAAGGCACGTCAGCGATTCGGCACGGGTTGCGCGGCCTTTGGTCCGCCGACGGCGAAGACCTTCGGAACGCGATCGGCGGGCGCGGGTAGCGGCGGAAAGGCCGCGTGAGGCTCGCTCTGATACCAGAATGCGGTCGAATAGAAATCATCGGATCGGTTATTCCCGGTGCCATGTTCAATGGTGACTCTGATGGACTTCTCGAACGCGATGGGGCCCTCGAGGTGCCATCGGTATTGGCAATAACGGCCGCCGATGCGCTTGGGGTCGGTGCAATAGGGCACTCCCTGGTGGAGATTGGCGAAGGCCTGGCCGCCGTAGCCCCAGGCGCCATTGAAGTAATCCTCCGTCCCGGTGCCGTTAATCGTGGGTAGCGCTGCGCCGTCAATAAAGGTCATGTTGTCGCCCTCGCCGAACCAGCCCTCTTCGTTTTGCACGACTGCCTGCATGACCCCCAGCAAATGTCCCTTGCCAGCCGCTTCAAGAAAGACGTAGTTGTTGCGGCCGTCCAGATTCTTGCCCTCCCCCTGCACGGGGTGGCAGGGGGCAGCCTGCCGATATTGGGCGTGGAATCGGCCGAGCCCGTCGGGAAGACTCGGCACCTCCACGTAATCGATGGCGAAGTAGAAGTTGTGCGCGGGCTTGGGGCCCTGGTTCGTGACAGTGAGGCGGGCGCCGGTCGCGAAGGGCATGGTGAAGTAGGCGTTCAGGGCCTTCATGGGGGCAACTACGGTCAACGCGGACTGGTAAAGGAAATACTCACCCAGCCCCAGACCGAAAAAGTCGCCGATCGGGACTTCGACAGATGGAGACGACTCGCCATCCCACCAGGCACGAAGAACAAGATTTTTGAGGTGCATGGGATCGATGGAGTTGATCGTGAACCAGACATGTGTGACGACACCAGCGCCGGAGATATCAAGGACAGTGGCCTCGGCGCCCGGAGCGATGGTCACCCAATCGGCGTTGCCGCCGGTGCGATCCCAACTGGAGGAGCAGCGATTCCTATAACTGCGCAGCCGTGAAAGCGCGAACAGCCTTTCAAGATCGGCTTCTTGAGGCTGTGGAGGCATGGCCGCAGCGCTGGGGGTTGCGGCTCCCAGCAGTGCCGCGGCGGGGAGCGAAGATGCGAGCGTGCCAAGAAGCCGGCGGCGCGAAGGAAGTGTGGAATTGGGATCGTTTGATCGCATGGACTGGCCCTCCGGGAAAGTTTGCGGCGAAAGGGGCATTTTAACCGAGCAGCGAGAGGCGGCCGATGCTTTTTGAGCATGCGAGAGAAATTGGCGAGTCGCGGTTTTCCGCGCAGCCCCCGGCCTGTTATGGTCAGTGAGGAATCGTTTTTTTCACCCCTAATGAACCCGCCATAGGAAACCCGTCGAGGCATGTGGAAGCGCTGGCGAATCCGGATCCTGCTCTTTCTGGCCGTGCTCGGCCCCGGATTTATCACCGCCAATGTCGATAACGATTCCGGCGGCATCTTCACGTACTCCCAGGCGGGCGCGCAGTATGGCTACACCCTGCTCTGGATCATGCTTCCCGTCACCCTGGCGCTGGTCGTGGTCCAGGAGATGTGCGGCCGCATGGGCGTGGTCACCGGCAAGGGCCTGAGCGACCTCATCCGCGAAGAGTTTGGCCTACGCCTCACCTTCGTGCTGATGGTCCTGCTGGTCATCGTCAACTACACCAACGTGGTCACCGAGTTCATCGGCATCGCCGGCTCGCTGCACCTGTTCCATGTTTCCAAATTCATCAGCGTGCCAATCTGCGCGGCGCTGGTCTGGGCGCTTGTTCTGCGCGGCGACTACAAAAGCACGGAGAAGATCTTCCTCGTCGCGTCGCTGGTCTACATCGCCTACATCTTCGCCGGCGTGCTCTCCCACCCCAACTGGCACGACGCGCTGATGGCTACGGTGACGATGCCACCGCGCTCTGTCTGGCGCGACAAAACCTACATGTACATGGCGATCGGCGTGGTTGGAACAACCATCGCGCCGTGGATGCAGTTCTACCTGCAATCGTCGGTAGTGGAGAAGGGAATCGCGGTCAAGGACTATCCGGCCTCGCGCCTGGATGTCATCGTCGGCTGCTTTTTTACTGACCTGATCGCCTGGTTCATTGTGGTGGCCTGCGCTGCCACGCTCTTTGTGCACGGCATGGGCGCCATTCAGGTAGCCGCCGATGCGGCCGAAGCCATGCGCCCTCTGGCAGGCGACTACGCATTCTTGCTCTTCGCCTTCGGCCTTTTCAATGCCTCGCTCTTCGCCGCATCCATTCTGCCGCTCTCCACGGCCTACACGGTGTGCGAAGGCCTCGGCCTCGAATCGGGCGTGGACAAGAGTTTCCGCGAAGCGCCGTTCTTCTACTGGCTCTACACCGCTCTGATCATCGGCGGCGGCGCCACCGTTCTGCTGCTGCCGAACTCGCAGCTCGTCAACGTCGCCATCCTCTCGCAGGTGCTCAACGGCGTGCTGCTGCCGGTCATCATCATCCTCATGCTGCTGCTCATCAACCGCAGCGACCTGATGGGCGCCTACAAAAACTCGCGCTTCTGGAACATCGTCGCCTGGGTGACGAGCATCCTGGTGATCGGCATGACCATGGCGATGCTTTGGGGCATGCTGCCTGGACACTGATTCCGCAGCAGGGCATCTGGAACAGCCTACCCGCCTATTTTGTCCGTCAGCTCCAGCCAGCGCTCGTAGAGCGCGTCGTGTTCGGCCTGCGCAGCTTGCAGCGCCGCCAGAGCCTCTGTGAGCGCGGCTGCATCCGTGGACACGACAGGATCTTCTACGCGGGCGTGGGCCTGCGCCAGCCGCTCATCCGCCGCTGCGATCCGCGCCTCGATGGTGTCGTACTCGCGCTGCTCCAGATACGAGAGCTTCTTCTTCTGTGTCGGAGCCGCACTCGGCTGTTCCGCCGGCCGCGGCGCAAGCTCGCGCACCTCGCTTGGCGCTTCGCTCCGGGCCCGCCACTCTTCCCACTGGATGTAATCGGCGAACAGCACCGCATTGCCGCGCCCATCCAGCCCCAGCACCGTATTGGTGACCCGATCCAGCAGGTAGCGGTCGTGCGTCACGAGAACCAGCGCGCCCGCAAACTCCAGCAGCGCCTCTTCCAGAATCTCCAAGGTTGGAATACCGAGATCGTTGGTCGGCTCATCGAGGATGAGGACGTCCGCCGGTTGCAGCATCAGCCGGGCAATCAGCACGCGCGCCCGTTCACCGCCGCTCAGCCGCTCCACCGGCTGGTTGAGCTGTTCGCCCGTGAACAGAAAGCGCGCGGCGTAGCTGGCCACATGCACCACGCGATCCTGGTACACAACCGCGTCGGAATCAGGCGCCAGCGCGCGGCGCAGGGTGAGGGAAGTATCCAATTCGCGAAGCTGCGAGAAGTAGACGACGCGCAGCGCCGGCGCGCGCCGCACCTCGCCTGCGCTCACCGGCAGCTCCCCGGTCATGGCGCGCAGCAGCGTGGTCTTGCCGGAGCCGTTCGGGCCGACCAGACCCAGCTTTTGTCCGGCCGCGAGGCTGAAGGTCACGCCGTGCAGAATTTCGCGCACGCCCAGCGTCACTGCGGCGTCTTCCATCTCGATCAGGCGCTTGGTTTGGCGTTGGGTGGCGTCGAATGTGATCCCGGCCGTAGCCGAGCTGCTGCGGGCCTCCGCGTCCTGCAATTGCGCAATCAGGGCATTGGCAGTGTCGATGCGCGCCTTGGCTTTGGTGGTGCGCGCCTTGGGACCGCGGCGCAGCCACTCCACCTCGGTGCGCACGCGGTTACGCAAGCTCTCCTGCGCGCGCTGCTCCTGCTCCATCCAGGCTTCGCGATCTTCGAGGAACTTCGAGTAGCTGCCCTTCACGCGCAGCAGGCCGTCCGGGTACATGCGATTCAGTTCCACGATCGCCGTGGCGCTGTTTTCGAGAAAGCGCCGGTCGTGCGACACCACGACATAAGCGAAGCCGGCCGCCCCCAGCAGCCCCTCCAGCCATTCGATGCCTTCGAGATCCAGGTGATTGGTGGGCTCGTCCAGCAGCAGCACATCGGGATCGCCCACCAGCGCCTCGACAATCGCCAGCCGCTTGCGCCAGCCGCCGCTGAGCGTGGCGGCTTCGGCGGCGAAGCCTACGCCGGCGTGGCTGGTCTCCGCGAAGCCCGCCCGTCCCAGCGTCTCGCGCAGCCGCTGCTCGCGCTCGCTCTCCGGCACCGTGGCGCGAGTCATGGCCGCCTCCACGACGCCGCGTACGGTCACGCCTGGCGCATAGCCGGAGATCTGGTGCACGTACCCTACGCGGGCCCGCTTGCGGAAGGCCACTTCGCCGGAGTCAGGCTCCTGCTCGCCACCGAGGATGGCGAGCAGCGTTGATTTTCCAGCGCCGTTCGGCCCGATCAAGCCGATACGGTCCGCATCGTGGACGGCGAAGTTGATGTTTTCAAACAGGGGGTTGGCGCCAAAGCGTTTCGAGATGCTCTGCGCGTTGAGAATCGGCGGCATACTTCCAGTCTAAGTTGCGACCCGCGGAACGGATGAAGGGGAGAGGGATCCAGCGGGATAGGCAGGAGCCGATGCTGTGCGGCCCCCGTTCTTTCATTTGGCAGCCAAGATGTGCCAGCCGGGGGAGTTTGGTAGCAGATTGTAGATATTTCGATTGGCGACGCGCTCGGCCAAAGACTTCTCATTGGGGGGAAGATGTAACTGGCGCTTGCCGGAATCCTGGAGTTGGTATTTTGGGGGCTGTGCTCGCAGAAGATGCTCGGGCGTCTTCTGCGAGCGCAGGCTGAGGGATGATTGGCGGCGCCGAGCTATCTGCCTGCGCCCACGAGCGGCATCTCCAGATCGTGTCCTGCTTCATATCTGAATTTCGACACGATATTCTGCAGCTTGCCGGCGAGCGATTCCAGCGATTGAGCGGAGGACTGCGTTTGGGTCGCGGCTTCGGTTGTTGTTTTGGCTGCACCGGCCACACCCGCGATGGTCCGGGTAATGTCGGTTCCGCCACGGGCGGCTTCGGCCAGTGCGCGGCTGATTTCGTTCGTGGTGGCGCTCTGCTCCTCAATGGCGCTGGCCACGGTGCTTTGGAAGTCGTTGATCTGGTCGATGACGCCCGTGATTTGTCCGATAGCCTTCACTGCGTCCTGACTATCCTGCTGGATGGCCTGGATCTTCTGGCTGATGTCCTCAGTTGATTTCGCGGTTTGGTTCGCGAGTTCCTTCACCTCGTTGGCCACCACGGCGAAGCCCTTGCCCGCTTCCCCGGCGCGCGCGGCCTCGATGGTCGCATTCAGCGCCAGAAGATTGGTCTGCTGCGCGATCGAGGTGATCACCTTGATGACCTGCCCGATCTCCTCACTGCTGGAGCCGAGCTTTTTCACTGTGGTGTTGGCGGAGTGCGAAAGCGTTTTGGCCTGGTTCGCCACCTTGGTGGCTTCGACGGTGCTTTTGGCGATCTCGCGAATGCTGGCACCCATCTGGTCCGCACCCGAGGCGACCGTCTGGATGTTGTTGGCGATGTCTTCGCTGGCGGTGGAGACCACGCTGGCCTGCGCCGAAGTCTCATCGGCGCTGCGGCTCATGACATGGTTGACGCGAGTGAGCTCCTCGGAGGCACGCACCAGGGCTCCGGAACTGGATCCGATCTCCCGAATGGCGGCACGCACCTGGGTGGCAACCGAGTTGACGGCCACGCGCAGATCGTTGAAGTCACCCGCATAGGCGGTTTTGATCTGGACGGTCAAATCGCCGGCGGCCATGGCCTCCAACGCGCGCGAGACATCTGTAACCGGCAGAACGATGCCGTCAAGAATGGAGTTCAGGCCGGCGATCATCTCCCTGAAGCTGTACTGGAAGTTGTTGACGTCGCCGCGGACGGAGAGCTGGCCCTCCCGTGCCGCCTGGACCAGGACCATAATTTCGGCATGGACCGACTGCATGCTGCGCCGGACCTCGTCAATGGCTTCCTTGATCGCAGACAGCTTGCCGGGCAGGACGGGCATATCGATGGAGAGGTTGCCGATGGCATACTGGCTGACAACCTCGATGACTTTGTTGCTGACATCGATATGGAATTTAACGAGATTGTTAATGCCGTCGGCCATCTTGTGGTAGACGCCGGAAAATTGGTCCACCGGGAGGACTTCGTCGATCATGCCGGCGTCGTGCATGCTCTTGAGGTGCTTTTGCGCCAGAACGAAGTTGTCCAGGGTGGCGATGCAGGTGTTCAGGTTTTCCTTGAGGCGGTTGAAGTCGCCCTTGAAGTTTGCCGACAGGCGCTCGGGGATATCGCCCCTGGAGATCTTGTCGATGTAATCGGCCGCGATGTTCAAGGGGCCAATCACTCCGTCGAGGGTGCGGTTGACTCCTTCGATAATGCTGCGGAAGTCGCCCCTGTGCTTGGAGGCATCGGCGCGTGCGTCCAGTTTGCCCTCGATCGCAGCATTGGTCAACTGATTCATGTCGGCGATGAGCGCCTTCACATTTTCGGTGCAGGCGATCAGGGCGTGCCCGAGCGCGTCGCGTTCCGAACGGAGGCGGACAGTCGTATTGAGGTCGCCGGCGGCAATCTGCTCGGCTGCCTTGGCGCGTTCACGAATCATCTCGCACATGGAGCGAAACGCATCGGAGAGCACGCCGACCTCGTCGTCGGAGTGATGCTCGATGGAGAGGTCGACTTCTCCGGAAGCGATGCGACCGGCGGCCTCCGTCAGCTTGTTCATTGGTTCGGTGATGGTGGCGATCTTGCGATTGATCACGACGATTGCCGAGGCAAGAACCAGAAGGAAGAGCGCGATAGCGAACAGTTGCTGCCGGACGATCCAGGTGAGAACCGTCGCCAGCTCGGATTGGAAGTCGTTGGTTAGATCGTCATGCAGTTTGGCGAGCGCCGATCTCACCTCCTTGTCGTCCTGGGTGATCGAGACAAGCTCTGCCTGGGCGTTGGCGGAGGCGCCGCTCTGGTTGCCAACCATGGTGCCGTAAACCGCCCTCGACCTTTGCTGCAGATCCTGGATCTTCGCAATCAGGGCATTGACCTCAGCCTCACGTTCCGGACTGAGCTTCTTGGCGGCAACCTGATTCAAGCTGGCCTCAGCGGCGTCGGCCTGCTGAGCGGCTTTATCGAGGACGCTCTTGTCTTGCAAGACCACCGCATCGCTGTAGCTCTTGACGAGTTGCTCGAACTCCGCGCTCGCGTTCTGGCAGCTGATTGTCGCCGGGAACAACGATTGGGAGGCGAAATTCATGTGCGCCTTGGCCAGGTACACGGTCGCCTGCACGAACACCAGAAGCACGAGGAAACCCAGTGCGAATATGCTCATGCAAAACCAAATCTTGCTGCGAATTCCCTTATTCCAGAACGCCGTTGCCATGATCGAACCTCTGTGCTGGTTGTGATGATCTCCTCATCGGATTTTTGATCGCAGCCGGGTGAGGATTTGAAATGCTTCTTCTGTCAGCCTGTAGCTGCGCTCTCACTGGAATTGCCTGTTTGCTTCTCATAGCGCGCTTGGGGCGAGTTGCACTTCTATCGGCAAGGCCGTGGAGTTTGTGCAGGGCTGTTTTCCTGCCGGGGACACTGCGGCTTCACGGACGCCGTTCCATGATGCAGAGTTTCATGTTTCCAGAGGACGACACGAAGCCGTACTCGACAATCCTGTCGCCGTGCGGCACCGTGAACTCGTAGTCGGTACCGATGACGACCGAAGGTATGGTGAGTGAGCTGGGAGCAGGCAATAGCGCCTTGAGGGAACCGCCAGTCATATTGGCCAGCTCGCCTGCGGCATCCCGAATATCCTCCATCGTGAGCTCGTCAGCGGATAAACCGAGAAGGGAAGCGGCAGCTTCTCTCACCAGGTTTGTGTCGAGATCGAGGCGCACGACATGTTGCATAGCGCCTATGATCTGAACGCTGGCTACGATGTAGCCGTTGCTTTTGTCGATGGCCGCATCATTGGCGGCTGGCGTGAGCTCGGTCCCAGCCATCGTGGACCAAATGTCGTGGGTGAGCTCCTGCACATCGGAGAAGCTAATCTGGTCAATCATGGGATTGAACCTTTCCTTTCGGTCGGTAGTAGGTTGTGGTTCCAAACGTGAGCCGTTCGTAAGAGGCGTCCAGGCTGAGCATCGATTCTGCGCAGCCCAGGATCAGGAAGCCGTCCGGCTGGAGAACCCTGCGGATCTTTGCGAGGATCTTTCTTCGCGTCTCAAGATCGAAGTAGATGAGCACATTGCGGAGGAAGATGACGTCGTATGCCTCCATCGCAGGCCATGGCTGCGACAGATTCAGCAACTGGAATGTAACCGCCTGCTTGATGCCGGCGTCGATGAGCCAATGGAGTCCGTGCTGATGGAAATAGCGCGCCAGGAGAGCGGCGGGGAGGCCGCGGTTGATCTCCATCTGGCTGTACCTGCCCAGGCGCGCGCGCTCCAGAATGGCGCTACTGATGTCGGTGGCGTGAATCTCGTAGGTCCAACTGGGGAGCGCGAAGTGGCTGTGCAAGAGCATGGCGATGCTGTACGGTTCCTGGCCGCTGGATGCGGCGGCACTCCAGAACCGCAATTTGCGTTGCCGGGCCCGCCGCTCCAGCAGTTGGGGGATGATCTGCTTCTCTAGAGCCTGGAAGGGGCCCAGATCGCGAAAGAACCAGGTCTCATTGTTGGTCATCGCCTCCAGCACCTTGCCGTGCATGGCCTGAAAAGGCTCGCTCCGTAAGCGCACGAGCAGATCGTCAACGGAAGAGCAGGCGGTCTCGACGGCGATCGAGGCGAGGCGGGATTCGGCGAGGTACTGCTTATCGTGATCGATCACGATGGCGGAGTGATCTCTGACCAGCTTGCGCAGGTATTCGAATTGTTGCAGCGCAATTCCCATTCCGGGGAGCACTCCTCTGCTATGCGGCGGCGAATCGCGATGCCTGGACTCGCCGCACGATTTCCGGGCCGATTTCCGAAAGGGGCAAAATCGCCTGCGCCAGGCCAGCTTTGGCAACCAGGCCGGGCATGCCCCAGACAATGGAGCTTTCTTCGTCTTGCACGATAA
>DAIDLI010000202.1 GCA_027449545.1 Acidobacteriaceae bacterium
CTGTCGCTTCGTGGTTGGTACCGGTCACGGCCAGTGCACCTGCCAGGGAGCCGCCTTTGAATACGTCGTCAATCTGGAGTTCGAACTCAGGCGGCATGGGGTAAGAGACAAGGCCGAAGTCATCTTCCTCACCAACGAATATGAGCTGGGAGATTTCGGCATGGATGGAGCCTTCATCCGGAGGAACGGCTACATCACACCGACCAATATCTTTACGGAATCGGTAATGGCTGAGCGCGGCATCTGGTCCATCACCCGCGCGCATGTGCGCAAGGTAGACGAAGGCCGCATCTACTATGAAACCCTCTCCGGCGAGGCAAGCGAGTTGAACTTCGACTTCGCCATGCTGCTTCCGCCATTCGCCGGGGTTGGACTGCGAGCGTTCGATCGCGCCGGCGAAGAAATTACCTCCCGCCTGTTTGCGGCCAACGGCTTCATGAAGGTCGATGCGGACTACACGCAGAAGTCATACGAACAATGGAAAACCGCGGACTGGCCCCGTACCTACCAGTGCCTGTCATATCCGAATATCTTCGCGGCGGGCATTGCCTTTGCGCCACCGCATCCAATCTCGCGGCCTCACACCAGCCCGAATGGAACGCCGATCTTCGCCACGGCTCCACGAACAGGAATGCCCTCGGCCACTATGGGCCGGGTGGTCGCGCGCAGCATCGCAGACAAAATGACCGGCATCGAACGTCCCCTCCATGCTGCTTCCATGGCCGAACTGGGCGCTGCCTGCGTGGCATCCTCCGGTTCAAGCCTGCTGAAGGGAACCGCGGCTTCCATGACAGTGTTTCCGATCGTCCCCGACTATCAGCGCTATCCCAAGTACGGCCGCGACCTGAACTACACCACCGGAGAAATTGGGTTGGCGGGGCACTGGATCAAGGTCATTCTGCATTACATGTTTCTCTATAAGGCCCGTTTGCATCCGGGATGGCGCGCGATTCCCGAGTAAGCATCTTGGCAATCGTCAGGATGCGAGCGATCGGAAAGGAGTGTACGGCCGTGGCAGAGATCAACACCAACGTCTACGCGACGCAACCAACCCGCTTCACCCTGTTTATGCGAACGTTCCTGCCATGGCAGATCTGGCGGTTCTTCAAGATCAACCTGACCATGATGCTATTGATCGGCAGAGAGAAGCGTCAGCATCAATGAGGGTCCAGGACGCCCGCCAAAGATCGGGTCGTTGTGGTGTAGTTGCCGCTACGGTCTATCCGTTCATCCATGCGCGGGGACCGCGAAAACGGCAGGAGTTTGCGGCCACCTTTGCGGCTTCGCTCAGCGCATCCGCAAAGCTCCATCCGGCAGCCGCGTAGTAGCAGTACGCGCCGTGGAAGATATCGCCCGCGCCCATCGTGTCCACTGCATCGATCTGCGGAACAGGAATGGATCCGGTCACATCCCCGGAGACGAACTGTATCGGTTGCGCTCCGGCGGTGACGGCGATCTGGCGAACTCCGTGATCCCGCAGAAATCCGACCACCTGCTCGTAACCGGAACAGCCAGGAGGATGAAAGTCAGAAGAGCAGATCGCCGTGGCAATAGAAGGCAGCAACAGCTCTGTTTCTGTTTTCCAGCTTCCTGCATCCAGCACCACAGGAATGGCTCGCTGCTGCGCGGCACGCGCCCATGCCAGGCAGGCCTTCATCAGGTGGCCGTCCACCAGCAGAATGGAAGCCGCATCGAGCAACTCCGAATCGATCTGATCGGAATACGCACGGGTGCGCTTTGCGTTAGCGGAGATCACGTTGCGCTGCCCGCCCGGGTTGACGGCCACGGAGGAAATGGGTGGCAGTTCGCTCCACGCGGGATTGAGATCGAGCAGTGCGATTTTGTAAGTGTCGAGTTCCTCGCGAATCAGCGCCGTGAGCGGATGGCTCCCCATGGCTGTGACCAGCGCGGCCTCTCCGCCCAGATGCCGGAAGGCGATGGCGGCATTGGTGGCAGGTCCTCCCGCGTACGCGGCCTGGCTGCTGGCGGAAACTTTAGAATCGGGCAATGGAAACGCATCGACTTCATAGATGAGATCGAGCGTGGAGAGGCCCACAAACACACCTCGAGTCACAACAGCTCCTTATGCATGACAAGCGGTACCCCTTCAGTATTGCAGGAGGAAACGACCTGCATCCGGCCGGCAGCGTGAGGGCGGCGGGCTAGGCGGCGGCGCGCAGGCGCGCCGGGCGGCGCATCAAAATGCGATGCACCTGCAACTCCTGCGCCTGCAGGCTGGCGGCAATCTCCAGCAGATAAAGCAGCCAGGCGCGGTAGGAGTGGCTAAAGATGCGCGCCTTGCCGGCATCGCTGTTCTGGCGCAGGCGTGCGATCCACGCGCGCAGCGTGCGCGCATAGTCCTGATCGAGTGTCTCCACATCCACCAGTTCCCATCCCGCGGTTTCCGCCATGGCCAATTCTTTGGAGAGAGGCTCGTGCGGCAGGCCGGGATGCACGGAACGCACCAGGGAATGGCCGGAGCGCACAGGCGTCATGCGGTGCAGCAGCAGCAGGCCTCCGGGCGCAAGCATGCGCTGCAGCGACTTCACATACCTGTCGAATTCACTGGAAGAGACTTGTTCGAAAATGCCAATATCGGCGATCTTATCCAGGCTTTCGGCAGGATAGGGAGCGGTGCGCAAGTCGCGGGTTTCGATGCGGCACACATGGTCGAGCCCGCAGCGATAGATGTGCGCGCGGGCTGCGGCGGCCTGGGTTTCGCTGGAGGCGATGCCGCGTGCCTCCACACCATAGCGCCGGGCGGCATGCACCAGCAGGCTGCCCCAGCCGCAGCCGATCTCCAGAAAACGATCGCTGCGGTGCAGTTCCAGCAGCGCGCAGGCGCGATCGAGAGCGCGGTTTTCAGCAGGGCCCAAATCTTCCTGGGAGGAATGAAACGAGGCGCAGCAGTGTGCGCGCAGCGGGCCGAGCCACTGCTCAAAGAAGCCCGGGGGCAGATCGACAGGGCAGGGAATACAGCGCCAATTGCGCGGCCCCGTGCTGCCGCGCATGTGCAGCAGGCGGTGTGCGAACTCACTGCTGAGTCGGGTCAGGGTTTGCACCAGACTGCTGCTCAGACCCTCGGAGTGCAGCAGTGCATATTCGGCGGCGGCCAGCAGAGCGAAGAAGTTGCCTTGAATCTCCAGCGCGCCGTTCAGAAAACTGCGCGCCAGCAGGGCTTCGCCGTCGCTGCGGATGACCGCATCCAGATCGGCGCGGCTGCGGAAGCGCGCGGTAAATTCCGGCCGGTGCGGCGCCGGCAGAGGCCACGACCAGCCATCGCCGGTGCAGACCGTGAAACGCGGCCCGCGATAGCCGGCGAAGAAGTGGTTGAACTCAAGTGAGCGCAGCGCGTCGCTGTAAGGCGTGGGCAGATTCAGGGCGGCCAGGTTGTAAAGGACCGCGCGTCCAGGTTCGAGGCCTTCATGGGCCATACCTTCCCCCCTAAAATGCGCCCGGGCCGCATGCTGCGGGCACATACGGTTCAGATGCGAACAGGAACGAGAGAGAAACAGGGGAGACCACCTATTGGGAATGAATGTCCGGAAGACGCGCGTGCAACCCCGCAGCAACTTCATCCGGCCTACCCAGGTTCTAACCCCAGTGTGAAAGAAAATTCGTCGTCCCGTCGTGCGCTCCGTACTCTTCTGTTCCTTGCCGTTGCAGTCTTGGGTAACAGCTTTGGCAACCTGCTGATGGCGCTGGGCATGGACCGCATGCCGGATTTCGGCGCCGTGCCCTTTTTTAGCTATCTTGGTGGACTGGTGGAAAATCCCTATCTTCTGCCCGGCGCGGGATTGATGGCGGTCTACACTGTCTCGCAGATTTCGCTCTTCAGTTGGGCAGATCTCAGCTACGTCATTCCCTGCATCGCCTCCTCCTACATTCTCAGCACGGTGCTGGGCGAGTTCGTCCTCAACGAGCATGTGACGACGCTGCGCTGGGTGGGCGTCACGCTCATCTTCCTGGGCGTGGCGCTGGTGGCGAAGACCCCGGTCGCCACCCGCGAACAGGGTACGGAGGCGCAGTCATGATGGAATGGGCCTACATTCTGCTGACCGTGTTTTCCAGTTCTGGCGGCGATATTCTGTGCGCCAGCGGGATGTCGGAAGGCGGTGAGTTGCGCGATCTCGAACCCGGAGGAATGAGGAAGATCCTGCGCGAGATCGTGACGCGGCGGCGCGTGATCCTGGGCTGGCTCTGTTACGCGCTGTCGTTCTTCTCGCTGATGGGACTGCTTTCGGTTGCAGCGCTCAGCGTGGCCGTGCCGGCCACCGCGCTCAGTTTCGTGCTGGATACCATTGGCGCGCGCTTCATCCTCCGCGAGCACGTGCCGTGGAAGCGCTGGGCGGGGGTGCTGTGCGTGACCGCGGGGGTGGTGATGGTGGTGCAGCCCGCGCCTGCTGTGCCGCCCCTAGCTGGGACCGCCGGAACTCACGTGGCCGCCGTGCAGCCCAGCAAAAATGAGCCCGGCAATCACCAGTCCGGTGCCCGCGAGCTTAATGGCAAACGCGCGCCGAGTAAAGTCCTCCGTAAACCATGAGGGCCGCCAGCGGGTAATGGCCCAGGCGCCGAGGAACACGATCACGTAGCGCACGCCTGAGATGGCCTCCAGCATGGAAGGCGAAGTCCGGCTCAATGCGAAGATCACCAGGAAGGAGCCCACCCCGGCCACGAAGCGGTTGGCCATGTATCCAGCCTTGCTGCGCGGCGGAGCTTCCTCGGAGCTGCGAAAGATCTCTCGCCGCCACTTGGGCCGCAGCAGCAGGGCCATGGACCCGGCAAAGGTGCCGATCGTGAAAAAGACATACCCGCTGACGAACTGGGCGCCGTTGAAGGCGAGCTTCTGCAGCACGTCGCTGAGCCCGAAGAAGACCGCCGCGGCGATGACCCGCGGCAGCGTCCGGCTGAGCGGCATCTTTTCCGCGAAGAACATCACAAAGCCGCCGGCGGTCATTACGGCGAAGCCCGTCCATCCGCCCACCTGGATGCCCAGCAGCGGCACCGATAAAACCACCGTGGCCAGCGGAGTGAAACCGCCGGTGGCTGCCACCTCTTCGGAGGCCTCGCCGGCTTTGAGCGCCGCGTAGTAGAACCAACTGGCGAGCAGATCGCAGAATCCGGCAGCCAGCGCCAAACCTACAATCCGGCCGGAAGGCATGTGAAAACCGAAGGGGATGAGCAGCAGGCCGAAGATGCTGATTGCCCCCAGCCAGAAAACATAGGAGGCGAGCGACTTCATCCCCTTGCGCTTGAGAAGGACTTTATCCCACACCAGGGAAATGCCCACCAGCCCGTGGGCGACGATCGCGATCAGCACTCCGTTGAGCATGCAGGGGACAAGCCGTGCCGCTCAGTATCCGGAGAAGGTGCGTCCGCGGCAGGCGCACGGTCGGATAGTTTTCTCTGCCTGCAGGGCAATGCGCACAATGCGCACAGCCTGCGGGCAAGGATGATGACAAGCCAATAACTCAGCTGCGGTAAAGAGGACGCAAGGCCCGGAGCAGCTCACGAATTCATGGCGCGTTTCAAGGGCGAGAACCCGTAGACGGCCGAGAGAATGACTTCGGCGGCAACGGCAGTGAGAACGCTCTTCCACTTGATGCTGACGGGGGCGAAGATTGCGGCTGCGGCGGCGGCCGATCCCACCCCGTAGCGGATCTTCTGTTCGGTTTCGCTCATTCTGAAGTCCTTGGCGATCTGGTTCATGACATCTGCCATCGTTCTGCTCCTTGTGAAGAAAGATTGAGTCTTCGCGATTTGGGGCGTGCTAGCTGCTCGGATAGATGCCCGGGTAGTGGAGCGAGTTAGCCGCTTGCGCAGGCTTCCAATTTGCATTGCCAACGCAGATTGAAGCGGTCGCGCCCGCATCCAACCGCCTTAGGCCCCGAGCCGCGCAGGAATACCGCCGCAGATGAATTGGGTTGCACACATGGTCCGGATGGCCCTCGTACACTGGGGCTATCTCGCTCTTGCCGCCGGCTTGGTAGGCGAAGATGCGGGGCTGCCGCTCCCCGGCGAAACCGTGCTCATGTTCGCAAGCTTTCTCTCCCACAAGACAAACTCCCTCTCGTTGTGGCTGGTGATTCTGGTCGGCGTCGCCTCCGCGGTGGGCGGCGATAACCTCGGCTTCTGGGTGGGACGAAAGCTCGGTCCGCGGCTGTTGCGCTGGTTCCGCGAAAAGCTTCACAAGGGCGATGACGTGGAGGTGGCCAGCGATCAGATCCGCCATCACGGCGGAGCGACTGTCTTCTGGGCACGCTACATCTTCGGGCTGCGCACCATCGCGGGACCGGTGGCAGGCGCGCTGGACATGGAATGGAAGAGATTCCTGCTGTATAACTTTCTCGGCGCTGTCACCTGGGTGACGGCCATCTCCGTCACCGGCTATCTCTTCGCCAACGAGTTCAATTCTCTGCTGAGCTACTTTGAAAAAGGGTCGTGGGCCATCTCCGCTGGGCTGCTCACGCTCGGCTATATTCTCTGGCGGCGCAAGAAAAAGAAATTCCACGAGCGCAAGCAGCGCGCTGCCTAGCTTGGAGAAGTGGCTTCCGCCGTCCGCCGGCGCGACTTGCGCCACCACTTCCAGATGGAAAATGCGCTCGCCACAAAGCAGAGAATGATAAAGATAAGCATGCCCCACTCGAAGGGCTTGGACTTTGCGATGTGCATCACCGTGGAGCCGAACTTGATCGCCAGCACCGCCAGGATCGCGAAGCGCACGCCGCGGGTGAAGAAATTGACCGTGAGAATCCGCCAAATCGGGTAATCGATGGCGGCGACCGCAGCGATCACCGTGGTGAAAGGGAATGGTGGAGGCGCGATGCCCGCCAGCGCCACCGCCGCGCCCGCCCGCTTGCCAATGCGCTTATGCAAACTGTCATAGCGGTCCTCGCCGGCCACTTTCTTGATGCCTTCCTCGCCCAGCTTGCGGGCCACCAGCGCCAGAATCAGCACTCCCAGGGTTGAGCCGATGGCCGCCAGAATCACGTACCAGGGCGCCCCGCCGTGGTGACGTGCCACCAAACCCACGACGACCAGATCGTTCCCGAAGGGAAGCACCAGGAACGACGAGTCCATGATCCCCATAACCAGCGGGCCAAAGTAACCGATATGAAAGACAAACTGCAGAAGTGGAAGCAGGGATTTCATGGATTCGGTGAGCGCAGCGGCCCGGGGATGACTGCCGCTGTGGGTATAGATGCGCACACAGGAGCGAGCCGGAATATGGAACTGAGGCTGGACCGGCAACCAGCCGAAATTTTCCCAAGCCACGGGAAGAATAGGGCAACCCTTTCCACCGCGTTAGAATCTAAACTCGTACCCATACACTGTTGTTGGCGTCCCACTGAATCGACTTTCGGGTGGTTGCCATATCCCAGAGGACGACGGCTAAGCTCATTCGAGAATTACGGCGCCGCCAGTGCGCTGCCGCTTCCCTGACAAGAAAAATCCTTCCCTTTGAGGAGCTTGCTGTATGAATTTTCATCGCAGAGGTATGTCTACGGCCGCTTTGGCGGCTGCGATTTTGTTTGCGGTCAGCGGATGCAAATCGAGCAAAACGGCAAACAGCACAAACAACACCCAACCAGGCAGCAGTGCGCAGGCGAACGGTGCCGCTCCAGGCAGCGGTCCAGAAGCAGGATCGCAGCAGGCGCGGATGCCCCAACCCCCGCCCCCTCCAGCGGCTGTGAATCTGCCCGCCGGAACCAGATTGCGCGTGCGGCTCGACCAGGATCTGGGTTCGAAGATCAGTCAGCCCGGCGACTTTTTCAACGCCACTATCGTCAGCGATGTGGTGGTTGACGGGCAAACCGTGGTCCCGGCCGGCGCGCGTGCCGCAGGTACGGTGATCGATGCCCAGCCTCTGGGCCGGTTCAAGGGCCAGGCGCTGCTGGCGATCCGCCTCGACCGGGTGCAGACCAACTGGGGCGCTTATCCGGTGGCCACTCGCTCCATCGAGCGGGTTGAGCGCGGCAAGGGCAAGCGCACGGCGCTGTTTGCAGGCGGCGGCGGCGCGCTGGGCGCGCTGATCGGCGGCCTGGCGGGCGGCGGCAAGGGCGCGCTGATCGGCGGTCTGGCGGGCGCGGGCGCAGGTACTGCGGGTGACGCCTTCACCGGCAACCGGCAGATCGTTCTGCCCGCAGAGACCATCCTCACCTTCCGGCTCGATCGGTCGGTGCGCATCGTCGAAGGCCAGTAACCGCGGTAGCCTGCCGCGCGATCCGCGGAGATCGAGGCGCCTCATCCAGCAAGTCCGGATGCGGCGCTTTTTTCTGCCCGGAAAATGCGGCAGATGGGATGAGCCAGAGCGGAGAAACCGCGCTACTTTCCGCGAACTTGGCCGCGGCCGCTGCCCTTGACCATATACATTCGGCTATCGGCTGTCCCAATGACCGAGTGCAGGGTATCTCCGTCCACGGGAGCGGTGGCTACGCCGATGCTGGCGCTCACCGTGAGCGTGAGGCCGTTCTTCATGTGGAACTCCGTGGCCATCAGCGCCTGGAGCAGTCCGTCCGCCACCCGCAGGGCCTCCGTCGCTACGGTGGCCGGCATCAGGATCACAAACTCATCTCCGCCATACCGGAAGCAGCTATCCTGCGGCCGCTTCAGCTCCTGCAGCCGGTGGCCGATGCTGGCCAGCAGCTCGCTCCCCACCAGGTGGCCGTGGCGATCGTTGACCATCTTGAACCGGTCCAGATCCAGGAAAGCCAGGCTCACCGGGCGGCCCTCCGTGTGGCAGAGGTCGATCTCGCGGGCCAGCACGTCGTAAAGGTGGCGCACGTTGTAGAGACCGGTGGTGTCATCCGTAATGGTGAGCTGCTGGATGCGGGCGACGTCGTGGGCGTTTTCGATAGCGATGGCCGCGTGATCGGCCAGAATGTGCAGAAAGGCGATCGTGTAATCGGTCATCTGCTCGGTGCGGGGGTTGAAGATTTCGATGGCCCCATGGGTGCCCTTGCGCCCCCGCAACGGCATTGCGATCACCGAGCGCACCTGGCGCAGTTTGCCCTCCGAGCCCTGATGCACGCGCGGGTCGTCCGCGGACTCCGGAACAATCAGCGTCTCGCCGTGCTCCACCACCCAGCCGGCTACCCCTTCCCCGATCTTGACGCGCAGATCGCGCAGCTTTTCCTGTTCACCGCCGGCGGCGATCGCGTAATAGAGCTCCTGGGTATCGCCGTCGCGCATCAGCAGCGTCCACAGCTCGGCATGAACGATCCGTTCCATGTGATCGAGGATGGTGCGCAGAATGGTGTCCAGATCAAAGCTGGATGTGAGAGAGCGCGCCAACTGGTGGAAGACGAGCAGATCCGCGAGCGGGATCCGTCCTTCCGACTCGAACACCATAGCCGACCTTTTCAGGGGGAGCTTTCTAAACATACTGCACGCCAAAAGTATGTACAAGGCCCAGAACGAATTGGTTGTTGCTGCTCGAAATCAGACGGAGTTGCCAACGCATCTCAGCCGCCGATATGCACCATGGAGCGGGAGGGCTTCAGGAATCCCGGCTCGCCGATGTGATGCCGTGCTTCCTTCCCGTGGACTGTTTGTAGAATATAGGCGCGCAGCTCCTGTTCGGATGCGCCGGCGCGTAGCCGGCCGTAGAGATCGTGCTCCACCTGGGAAAAAAGACAGGTGCGGATCTTGCCGTCCGAGGTAAGGCGGATGCGGCTGCAGGCCCCGCAGAAGGCCTCGGTGACCGGTGCGATGATGCCGATTTCCCCGCGGCCGTCTGCAAAGCCGTAGCGGCGGGCGGTTTCGCTCGCCTCCTGGCGGGGCAGTTCGACCAGCGGCAGGATCCGGTGAATCCGCGCGACGATCTCCTTGAGCGGCACCACGATCTCCGGCGACCACAGCCGGCCTTCCTCGAGCGGCATGAACTCGATGAACCGCACCAGCACATCTTCCTCGCGCGCAAAGCGGGCGAACCCCTCTACCTGGTCGTCATTGAATCCGCGCAGCAGGACGCAATTGATCTTGAGCGGCGTGAGACCGGCGGCGCGTGCGGCGCGAATCCCATTGAGCACGGCCGCAAAGCTGCCCGGGACGCGGGTGATGCGCTCGAAGACCGCGGGATCGACGGCATCCATGCTCACGGTGATGCGGTTCAGCCCCGCGGATCGCAAGGGAACGGCCAGCCCATCGAGCAGGTGCCCGTTGGTGGTCAGCGCCAGGTCGAGCGGTTCGCCCCCAGGGGTGCGCAGCGCAGCCAGCTCCCGGATCAGATCGGGAAGGCCGTGGCGCAGCAGAGGCTCGCCGCCGGTGAGGCGCACCTTGGTGATGCCCAATCCGACAAAGAGCCGGATCATGCGCAGGTATTCGTCGATGCCGAGTTCGGGATACTGCGGGCCCACCTCGCCCGTGCGGCAGTAGACGCACTTGTAATTGCAGCGGTCGGTGATGGAGACACGCAGGTCGTGGATCACGCGACCATGGCTGTCGGTGAGCCGTGCGTCGGGTGTGACTGCGGAAATAGCGGAAAGGGAAGCAGCAACCATCGGCTCCTTCAAGGCTATACCGAATGGCGCAGATTTGCAGGAAGAACTGCGAGCCCGGAGACCCGCAGGCCAGTCGGCGCGGTCCGGAGAACAATCCAGCAGTGAAGGCCGCGCCGCCGCTTGAAGCTTAGTCGATGCGAGGCATGCCGCGGCGAAGAACTAGGCCGGTGATCCCGAAAACCACAACCAGCAGAATGGCCAGGAAGAAGTAGTACGTCATGGGGTGCGCCCATCCCGGCGAGTAGTCCAGATCCTGCCAGGCCCACAGCGACAACACCGTGGCGAGCACGCTGAACTGGCCGGCCATGACCAGGAAGGTGTGGCCCAGGTCGCGGCGCTTGTCGAGCGCTTCCACCTGGTCGGGGCTGAGGTTGCGTTCTTCAGGGGGAAGCAGAGTATTTGCCATCAAATCCTCTCCTTGGCGCGTTCGGCTATGTGCTCCAGGCAAACCGGACAGGCGGCACGCTGCCGGAAAAAGGGCAGTACCGCTGTGGGCTGAAGATGGGTGCCGAAACGCCAGCGGGCCTTGCGGATGACCTCCGCCCGCGTGCATCTCCGATTGAATCACACCGCGGGCGAAGTGCGCTACTGAAATGCGCGGCCGTCAAGGGGTGGGGAGCGAGTAGATGAGCAGGCGGGCGGGCGTGGTGCCGCGGCGCGGCGCCGCCACCAGCAGGCGCTTCCACTGCGGCACCCACAGACCGGTGCGCGCCCCCGAGGCCGTCGTCACGTGGGCCGTGGAGGTGAGCCGATGGCTGGCGACGCGCACCACGTCCACATACCCTTCTGCGCCAATCACGAAGGCGGTCTTGGAGTCGGAATCGAAGAACAGATCGTCGGCGTCCCCCACGGTGGCCATGCGATCGAGAACCTGACCGCTGGCCGTGTCGATCAGCAGCAGCACTCCGGGATCGCGGCAAGCCACCAGCAGACGATGGTCCGCGGCATCCAGCGCCATGGGAAAGTTGCCGTTCGCCGAGGGCTCTACCCAGTCGGGGTTGACCGCCATGGTGTTCAGATCGATGTGACCGATGCTGCCGTTGCCGGGCAGATTGACGAAAATCTGCTGGGCGTCGGGAGTGAGCGCAAAAGCCTCGGGGTGGGCGGGCAGGCGCAGGTCGCGGATCCGGGTAAGGTCCAGGCTCAGCACCGCAATGGCGCCGGCGCCGTAGGCGGCCAACACCTGGTTGTGGACCGGATCGAAGCGCAGATTATCAGCGTCTTCTCCCAGCGCCACGGTCTTGAGGTGGGCGAGGGTGCGGGCGTCGTAGCTGCGTACCGTGCCATCGTCGCCATTGGCCACGTAGACGGCTTGCCGTGCGGGCACGTAGAGAATCCCCTGGGGCTCGTGCAGGCCCTCGATGCGGGCAACGCGGCGGCCCTCGCGCAGGTCCACGACCTCGACCTCGTCGCTGCCCAGCGCGGAAATATAGACGCGCTGCGCGGTGAGATCGGCGGCGAGGTGGTCGATGCGCCCCTCCACGCCGGGGAGCGGAATGGCGCGGTCGAGCTTGAGGGGCGGGAGCTGCTGCGTGGCAATCGAAACTGCGCAGACGGCAAGACAGGCAAAAACAAACCCACGGCGAAGCACGGAACGGTCCTCCTGGGCGGCCTTCGCCCTGTTCGCAGAAAAAACACGCGCAAGCACCGTCGGCCGCGGCGCGGCAGGCGGCGGATGGGCGAGGGAACCAGGCGACATGCAGGAAGAGCCCGGGGGAGGGCCGTTGCAAAACTACGGTGTGCTACTCCTGCAAAAAGAAAAGAGACTGCAAGGTGGTAATTTCGAATGGCTTGCGGCAGCGGATGTTCTGGCAGGCAAGCTTGTCGTCGCGGCGGACCATGTAGGACTGCGCCTTGGCAAAGCGGGCCCGGTCGCGCTCGTCGGCGCCGCGGGGCAGTTGCGCGCGCTTGCGGCGCACCACCCAGGTGACCTTGTAATCGCCGGACTGCCCGCACTTGGGACAGGTCAGGGTGTGAGTGCGCTGCTCCGTGGTCTCGGTAAAGAAGTCGCGCTCTTCCATCGTGGCCCTCCCGGAAAATGTTGGCGTGCATCCGGCACGGCACTTTCCGTGCGGCGGGACATCTTCCATACTAATCCTCCAGGGTGGGAAAACCGCACCCGGATACGAGGGCGCGCGATGGCAGCGAAGAAGCACAAAAGCGGACAGTTTTCCGCCACTAAGGCGGTCAAGGCCAATGCCCGCGAGCGGGTCGGCCAACCCAAGCCGGCACGGATTCTCGAAGAGCGGCCGCGGACCGGACGGACCGCCAAGCACAAGCCGCGCCTGGAGGACCTGGTGGAAGGCCGGGAGTGAGCTCGCGGTGCGGCTGGCTTACGCCGGTAAGACACTGTAAGACGCTCCCTGCCGCCTGTCTTACGGCGGTCTTACCATGCCCGGCCGCGTAAGACAGGACCGCCCCGCCTCCGCCCCGCCCTGAACCTAACCCGCTGGACCCGCCCCGAAACCGCCCCTCCCGCGCCGAAGCTGAAGAGCCCGGGATACAATCCAAGGGTCACTACCCCTCCGGGAAATGCAGACATGGAATGAGGATCTCCCCACCAATTTCCAGCCCGCTCTTCTATTGCGCAGTATGGCCCTTGCTGATCCTGGCCGCTGTTCCCCTGGCGCGCCTGAGCGGAGTCGGCGCCGCTCAGGCGCGGCGGGAAGGACATTACGCAGGGATCGAAGGATTGCGGGGTATCCTCGCCCTCAATGTTCTGTTCCACCACAGCCTGATTACCTATTTCTTCCTGCGGACCGGCGTCTGGGACATTACTCCATCGCTCTCCCGCTTCTATGCGAACCTCGGCCCGGGCTCCGTCGCCATGTTCTTCTTCATCACCGGATTTCTCTTCTGGTCGAAGGTGATGGTGGCGCCCAGCTTTTCGATCGCCGGATTCCTTCGGGCCAGGGGCCGGCGTCTGATGCCCGCCTATCTGGGAGCCTTCGCAGCGGTCGCCGTCATCACCGCATGGAAGACGCACTTCGCTCTGGTTGTTTCCTTGCGCGATCTTCTGTTGGAGGGTTTTTCCTGGGCGCTTTGCGGCCTGCCCGATGGCTTTCCGCGCATCAACGGCTTTCCCAGCGTGCAAATCAACGCGCAGGTATTCTGGACGCTCGGGGTCGAATGGACCTTCTATCTGTTGTTGCCCTTCCTGGCCTGGTTCGCCCACAAGAAACGGCTGCCTTGGCTATTCCTGTTGAGCGGAGCTCTCATCGCAGGTGTCAACGCGGTTTGGCATGCCAGAATGCAGCTTGTGTACATCCTTGGTTCACCGGAACACTGGTCTTACTCGATTGAGAGTTTCTGCATAGGGATCGTGGCAGCTCATCTGAAGGAGGAACGGAAGCAGTGGCCTGCGCTTCGCCACCCCGCTTGCTCGGTGCTGGGCGCGCTGCTCTTCTTCGGGGTTCTCTTGCTGTCTCCGTTCAAACTGGGCTTGCTGTCCTTGTCGCTGCTGGGCGTCGTGTTTCTGATGGTGCTCTACGGGAACGATTTCCACGGCCTGCTGACCTGCCGGCCGATCCTCTATCTCGGAACCATCAGCTACAGTATCTATCTGTTGCACGGAATCGTTCTCTATCTCGCGGTGCAGGAGCTGAATCCTTACCTGCATGTAGCGACCTTCTCTCCGCTACAGTACTGGGCCTATATTGGCGGGGTGGGAGTCGTCGTGATTCTGCTTGCCAGCCTCAGCTACCGGCTTCTGGAGAAGCCGTTCTTCCGAAAGCCCTGGCTTCGAGAGACGCCTCAGCCGGGGCTGGCGATTTCGCGCGAGGTTGTCGAGCCAGCCCTCTGAGGGGGAATGCGTCTTCGGCCGGCGTTGTCTAGCGCGGCTGGCTGACGCTATACGGGCCGGGCAGCACAGGCTTCTGCTCCTGCGCGGGCTGCGTTGAACCAGCCACTGCGGCGGTCCGCCGCGAGTAGATGCGGAACTCGACGATCAGATCCACCAGAACCGGGACGGCCCTGCCGCTCTTCATGGCCGGCTGAAAGCGCGCCTTGCGGATGGCGGCAACTGCATTCTCGTCGAGGCCGAAGCCAATGGGGCGGGCGACCGCGATCTCGCCGGGCTCGCCGTCAGGTTCAATCACGACCTGATACAGCGCCATGCCGGCGACACCCGCGCTTTGCGCATACTGATTGGAGTCAGGTTCAAAGCTGGTAAGCAGGCGCGCCTTGCGATCCACCTGGTCCTCGCGCAGCACCGCGGGGTCCGATGGCCGATAGTCCGTCTTCGCTGCGGCAGCCTTGTAGTAGAGCTTCCAGAACGCCGGCATGGAGGCCATCATCGGCGCGTCGAGCTTCGACGCGAAGACGCGGGCGAGCGCAGTGCGCAGCCTTTGCGCGGCACGCGCCGGAGAAGTGGTGGTGTCGCCCGTCTCCGCTGGCGCTGCGGTGGGTCGCGCGGCGGCTGGGGACGCGGCCTCTTTCCCGCCCTTCTCCTTCTTTTGCTTCTTGGGCTTGATCACCCGCTCGCGGGCGATCGTGATGCGCACCATCTTCTTGGCCGGAGTAATGCGCACCCGGTCGGAGCCCGCGGAGCTGTCTTCCGAGGGCAGCGCGCCGAGAAAGTGCAGGCCGTAGCGGATGCCTTCGAGCTGCAGCCGGAGCTTGCCCAGGCGGACCTTTTCCACCTGGATCAGGCTGAGCGTGTAGGAGCCCTGCGGCGAATGCCCGTCCAGAATCCCGCGGTCGTTAAAGTTGAGCGTGTCGTCCAGGTACCCGCCGCGCAGGTAGAAGGTCTTGCCCTCCAGCATCTGCTTCAACTCGTCTTCCGTGATGCCGGCGGAAGAAGCAGCCGCGCTCTGCGCGCTGGTCTCCGGCATGGCAGCGGCTGGCGCGGCCTGCCCGGTCTGAGCGCAGGCGCAGAGCGAAAAGAGGACAAGAAGCGCGGCAGCGATTCGCGGCAGAGCGGCAGACGGCGCGCGCATGCGGAGATGAGCTGGTTGCATCCGGATCCCTTGTGCGCCACTGTATCAGGTGCGCGCGCAGACCGCGAAGAGAATTGCGCGTACGGCCTCGTTACTGGCGCAGCCGCCACAGAATGCGCCGGAAAAATCCCACCAGGCGGGTGGTGTCGCGCGCGCCGAGGTTGAGGCGGCGCAACAGCAGGTCGAGGTCATGGCGGTTCGCTTTGTGCATGGTTGCCGGCGAGTAGTGGGCGGCCTGCATGGTTTCCGCGATCAGCCCGGCGAGGCGGTTAAGCTCGGCAGAGGTGGCGGGCGCTTTACTCTTCCAGGTCCTCTGTGGAGCAGCCTCCGCACGCGCGTTCTGTGCAGGCAGAGAAAGGCGCGTGGCGATCTCGTAGAGGCAGACGGCGACGGCCTGCCCGAGGTTCATGGAAGGCTGCGAGGTACTGGTGGGGATAACCAGCAGCCGCTGGCACAGCGCCAGGTCCTCGCGGGTCAGCCCGTGCTTCTCCGGACCGAAGACCAGGGCAATGCGCCCCCCAGGCGAGTCGAGTTGGGAACTCAGGAGGGGAGCCAGATCCGGCAGCAGAAGCACCGGCTGCTCGGGTGCGCGGTAGGTCAGCGTGCCGGTACCGAAGGCGAGCGTGCAGTCTGCCAGCGCCTCCTTTAACGTTGCGCAGACGCGCGCAGTACGCAGCAGGTCCTCAGCTCCCACTGCCGATTGGGCCTCGCGCCAGTGCGGCTCATAGGGGGCCACCACCGTGAGCTGTGAAAAACCGAAGTTGGCCATGGCCCGCGCTGCGGCGCCGATGTTAAGAGGATTGCGCGGAGCGACGAGAAGGATCTCGATGCGGTCGAGTTGGTCGGTCGGGGGCAAAGTTCGATTGTAGGACACCAGGTAAACAGAGCATCGGCAATGAGCGGCAGAGTGGACGTGCTTCGGGATGCCGGCGCAGGCTCCGTGACCACCGTCATCACAGCTTTACCCCAGCGCTCACCTTCACAGTCGATTGCAGCGTGTCCATGTACAATCGCCCATGAACCGGCTCTCCACGATTCCGCCACAGGCAAGATTTGAAAAGGTGAATGGAGACCGCCGGCCGGGTGAAGCAATGAAGCTGAGTGTTCTTTCGGGTCTCGCTATCTCTATCCTGTTTTTCGGTCTGCAAACCCTCCCTGCACAAACCATCGACCTGCCGAGCAGCAAACAGCTCATCGGCGAAGCGCCCGGTGCGCCACAGCGGCTGAACAGCCTTCCGGTTTCGATTGTTCCCTCGCCGGACGGGCGCTATATCGTCACCGTGAACGCTGGCTACGGAACCTGGCAGTCGAAGTACGAGCAATCGCTGGCGATCTACGATACCCGCACGGGCACGGTGACCGATTTCCCGGATGCGCGCACCTCGCGCAAATCCAAGGAGACGCTGTATTCCGGCGCGGCTTTCAGCCTGGATGGCCGGCACATCTACGTGAGCATGGCCTCGCTGACCAATTCCACTGGCGATGGCAAGGGCAATCCCGGCAGCGGGATTGCGGTGTACAGCTTCTCCACGGGCGTCGTGGTGCCGGAACGATTCATTCCCATTCCGATGCAGCCGCTGGCCGACGGTCGGACAACCCAGTTGCCCGCCGGCAAGCAAAGTCATGAGGGCGTTCCTTACCCGGCGGCCATTGCAGTGATCGGCGCGCCTGGGGCGGAGAAGCTGCTGGTGGCCCTCAACCTCTCCGACAGCGCGGTGCTGCTGGATGCGCGCACCGGCAAAATTCTGCACAGCTTCGACCTCGCCGAGAGCAATGCGGTGCCTTCCACCTATCCCATCGCCGCGGCCGTGTCGCAGGACGGCAAGCGCGGCTATGTCGCGCTGTGGAACGCCTCTGAGGTGGTGGAACTGGATCTGGAACATGGCAAGGTGCTGCGCACGATTGCACTGATGAAGCCATCGAATCCGGTCGCGGCGGGATCCCATCCCTGCGCGCTGGCGCTGTCGCCGGATGGCAATACGCTGTATGTCGCGCTCTCCAATCGCGACGCGGTGGCGGCGGTGGATGTGCGTGGGAACCGGTTCAAGCTGCGCGGCTACTTTGATACGCGGCTGCCGGGGCAGAGCTACTTTGGCGCCGAGCCGGCGGCCGTCGCGGTGAGCGCCGACGGCAGCCGCGTGTACGCCGCCAACATGGGCAGCGACGCGGTGGCCGTGCTCGATCCGGCGAAGCTGAAGCCGCAGGCGGCGAAGCAGGGCATGGTCGAGCCAACAGGTTTTGTGCCCACGGAGTGGATGCCGATCTCAGTTGCGGTGGCGGGCGGCAAGCTCTACGTGGCCACCGACAAGAGCAAGGGCACGGGACCGAACAAGGCGCCGCAGCCTGACGTGAACGGCACGCCGGGAAAGGGCACTACCTATATCGCCACGCTGCTCTACGGCTCTCTGGCTTCGATCAAGGAACAGGAAATTGCCGGCAATCTGAAGAAGTGGACGAGCCTCGTGCTGACGGAGAACCGCATGAAGGCAGCCCAGCAGAAGATCGTCTTCGCCAGCGGCCGCAATCCCATCCGCCACGTCATCTACATCATCAAGGAGAATCGCACCTATGACCAGATCCTGGGCGACCTGAAGCAGAACGGCAAGCCGGTGGGCAACGGCGACGCGGCGCTGACCATGTATGGCGCAACGATTACGCCCAACGAGCACAAGCTGGCGCTTCAGTTCGGGGTGCTGGATAACTTCTTCGACTCCGGCGAGGTCTCGGGCGACGGCCACGTGTGGTCGACTGCGGCGATCGGCACCGACTACCTGGAGAGAAATTGGCAGATCAACTACCGCAATACGCAGCGGACCTACGATTTTGAAGGCGTGGTTGCGGATGGCTATCCGCTCTTGCAGAAGATTCCGGATGTGAACCAGCCCGCCAGCGGATACCTGTGGGGCAACCTGGCCGCCCACCGCAAGACCTACTACCACTTTGGCGAGTACATCTCGTCGAAGTTCTGCGATACCGCGGCGACGGCGAATCCGCAGTTAGGGCCGGTTCTGGAAGGCAGCCCCTGCGCGACACCATCCATTAAGCCGGGTGAGGCGATTCCCGCTGACTGGGGCGGCGGCATCAACAAGTGGCAATGGGCGATTCCGCGGCTGGCCAGCAACACCGCGACCAAGCCGCAACTGGTGGGGCATTTCGCGCCCGACGCGCCCGACTTCAACTTGATGATCCCGGACCAGATTCGGGTGAACGTGTTCATGCGGCACTTCGATGGCTGGGTGGCCGATCAGAAGCGGGGCAACGACACCATGCCCAATTTCGTGCTGCTGCGTCTGCCCGACGATCACACCGCCGGTACGCGGCCGGGCAGCCCCACGCCCAAGGCATCGGTGGCTGACAACGACCTTGCCGTCGGCCGCGTGGTCGATGCGGTCTCGCACTCGCCTTTCTGGAACAACACGGCGATCTTCATTCTGGAGGACGATGCCCAGAACGGCGCCGATCATGTGGACGCACATCGCAGCATTGCGCTGGTGATCAGCAAGTATGCGCCCCGCGGGCCTCACGGCGGGGCCTTTGTGGACAGCCACTTCTACTCGACCGTGAGCGTGGTCCGCACCATGGAGACGCTGCTGGGGCTGCCGCCAATGAACAACGACGACGCCTTCTGCTCGCAGATCGCAAGCCTCTTCAGCGGGCCGGGCGACCAGGCGCCCTACACAGCCGACGCGTCGAATCGCGCCAATGGTCTGATCTACCAGGCAAACAGCAAGAATGCGGTGGGTGCCCAGGCCAGCATGAAGATGGACTTCACCCATGCCGATCACGCACCCGTCGACAAGCTGAACATCATCCTGTGGAAGGACGCCATGGGCAATGCGCCCGTTCCTGCCATGCTGAAGCGGCCGGTGAAGCGGAGTTCGACAGACGGGGATGACGATTAGAACTGGGCAGAGGGGCGGCAGTAGCAGGATCGAGGTGCGGCCTTCCGGGCCGCCCCGCTACTTTTCCACTTCGACCCCGCGCCAGAAGGCGACGTAGCCCTTGATCTTGCGGGCGGCGGGCTTGGGATCGGGATAGTACCAGGCGGCATCCTGGTTGTCCTGCCCGTCGATCAGCAGGCTCATGTAGCGCGCCTGACCCTTCCAGGGGCAGGTGGAGGTGGTGCTGCTGGGCCGAAAGTATTCGCGTTTCAGGCTGGATTCCGGGAAATACAGATTTCCCTCCACCTCAACGGTGTGGTCGCTTTCGGCGACGACTTTGCCATTCCAGAGTGCTCGTGCCATTGGTTTCAGTCGGTTCCGGCGCCCTTTACGCCCAGCGTGAGCGCAAAGGGAACCGGTTACGACACTAGCAGAGAACGCGCAAGAATGCGAGTCCTCGGGGCCCGGAGGTACCTGGAAAGGGACTACTTGGCCGCCACGATGGAGTCGATGTGCATCGTCTTGCTGGCGGCGTCTTCCGTGGCTTTCACTTTGACATGAGCGCCGTAGAGATCCTTCTTGACGGCAGAGGGATTGTCGATGGTCCAGACGTTCTTCTTGGCATCGACAAAGACCGGCTTGTTGCCCTTCGAAATACAGCTCTTCACGCAGGCTGCGCCGCTGCCCATGTGCTTGGCGCCGCACATGGAATCGGAGATCCAGCCGGTGGTTGAGGTGGCGGCATAGGACGCGGTGGCCGCCAGGAACAGAGCGGCCGCAAAAACGGACATTACACGCTTCATCGATAAACCTCCTAGGGGAATAGGGGAAGGCCGAACAGGTTCCATAATGCAGCACGCCGCACGGTTTTCACAAGACGAAAAGGGCTTGTGCGCCTCCCCATCTGAACTGTGTCCGCGCAATTTACTGGCCTTGCCGGGCGGCGCGGGCCGCCTCCACGCGCTTGCGGATCGCGTCATAGCGCTGCGCTGCGGTGCTGAAGCGGCTGATCAGGGCGCTGGTCTTGGCCAGAAATGCCGGGTTGCGCTCGTGGATCTTTTCGAGAAGCGGAGCGAATTTAGCCAGCAGAAAAAATCCTTCGCCATTGCAATCCACAAAGAGGTCGGCCGAGACGGCGCCGTGCAGGGCAAGAGCGGCGGCCATCTCCCAGTAGCTGGTGACCTGGCGGAAATAGGCGTTGTGGGGATCCGCGGGGTTTTCGGCCACTGCAAAGAACTCTTCCACCGTGCGCGGCCAGAATTCCCCGGCGATCCAGGCGCGCGCCTGGCGCATCACCGGCTCCCTGCGCAGTTCGTAGAGTCTGAGAATGATCTCGGCGTCAGCCGGAGTGGCGAGCATCTGTTCCATGTTTTTCTCCGCGGATTGACCTGAAGCCACATGGTAGCAGGCATGGCCCAAGGCATGACCCGAATTGGTAATTGCGATTTATTTTCAGGAATTTATCTTGACCTGAGCGAGTCCGCCGCACTATGTTGATGCGGATTCCACTTGGGGCTCCCGACAATTCAAACGCTGTTTCAGGGCTGTCCTTTGACTCCCCGTTCTGCTTGCTGTCCATTGGACGGACACAAGTTTGCAACACCGCAAGGAGGAACCATGCTACGTGTGCGTACGTTCGTGAGCGCATGTCTGCCAGTGATGCTGCTGGGCGCTTCTGCCTTGGCGCAGCGTCCTTTGCACGTCTTCACCCCCACATCGAGCCTGCCGCAACAGTCGCAGAATGCCTCGGGACCAACGGCGGTCCGCACGCATCTGCGCCTGCTGATCCCTTCGGTCGCCCAGAAGAGCTTCGGCGCCGCAAAAAGCCAGCAGCGCGGGCTGCCTCCCTTTCCAAGCTATTTCTTCGAGACGCCCGCATCCATTGCCTGCGTCTACGGATTAGTAGAGCCCACGCGCGGCTGCAATCCCAACATGGTCACGGCCGTGCCCACCGGCGGCAGCCGGGCCATCGCGCTAGTCGACGCTTACGATGATCCCACCGCCGAAGCCGATATTGAGGCATTCTCGAGCATGTTCGGCTTGGCCCCGGCCAACCTCCAGGTTGTCTACGCGCAGGGCAGCGAGCCGGCTCTCGATCCCACCGGTGGCTGGGAACTGGAAGAGGCGCTCGATACGCAGTGGGCCCACGCCATGGCCCCGGCCGCCAAGATTTTCCTGGTCGAGACGGCGGATAACAGTTGGACCAACCTGTTGCAGGGGGTTCAGATCGCCAGCCAACTGGTGGCCAAGGCCGGCGGCGGCGAGGTTTCCATGAGTTGGGGCGGCAGCGAGTTTGTGGGAGAGAACACCTTCGACAGCTCCTTCACCACGCCCAAGGTCGTATACCTCGCGTCCGCTGGCGACACGCCGGGGCCGGAGTATCCGAGTGTCTCCCCGAATGTGGTTTCGGCGGGCGGCACTACCAACTCCCGCAATCCCTATACCGGAAACCTCATCGCGCAAAATACCTGGCAGGATGCCGGCGGCGGCACCAGCGAAATTGAGCCTCGCCCGGCCTTCCAGAACAGTGTGGCGCGCATGGTGGGCGCCTATCGGGGCACGCCGGATGTTTCGTTCGACGCCAATCCCAACACCGGCCTGTGGGTGTACAACACCAACGCAGTCTATGGCGCGGGCTGGTTCGTGGTGGGCGGCACCAGCGCTTCCGCGCCGGCGCTGGCCGGCATCGTGAATTTACAGGGTAAATTCTTCCCGAATAGTCAGGCGCAGAATGCGGCCTTCTATGCGGCGCGCGGAAACCAGATGAACGATGTCTTCTACGGCGACTGCGGCATCGACGTCGGCTATCTCGCCATGCCCGGCTACGATCTCTGCACCGGTGTGGGAACGATCCAGGGTATGCCGCAACGGTAAAGCCTGCTATGCACAAACACCCTGCCT
>DAIDLI010000203.1 GCA_027449545.1 Acidobacteriaceae bacterium
TCGCCATCTGCGCATGTTCTGCAATTTGACTCCCGAGGCGCTCGCGGATTACGACCAGATCGGAATCATGATGAGTCACGCTCGGGGAGCCAAGCTGTTTTCCGAAGGCGATCCCGCGCGGAATGTCTTCGTGATCTGCTATGGACAGGTGAAGATATCCTCTACCTCCCGCGACGGCAAAACCATGATCCTGAAGATCGCCGGTCCCGGCGATGTCATGGGTCTGAGCGCCGTCCTGGCCAATGTGCCCCACGAGGTCACCGCCGAGGCCATCGAGCCCTGCCAGGTCAAGACCGTCCGCAAGCAGGAGTTCGTCGAGTTCCTGGGCCGCCACGGCATCGCCTCCATGCATGCCGCCCAAGCCCTCTCCGGCGAGTACATGACCGTCTTTCACGACGCCAAGCGCCTGGCCCTCTCCGGTTCGGCCGCCGGCCGCCTGGCCCGCCTGCTGCTCGACTGGGGCCGCACCGCCTCCAACGGCAAGCCCGAGATCCGCTTCACCATGGCCCTCACCCACGAGGAGATCGCCAATATGGCCGGCACCTCGCGCGAGACCGTCACCCGCCTCCTCAATCAGTTCCGGCGCGACCAGTGGATCACCATCAAGGGCGCCAGCCTCACCATCGTCAAGCCCGAACAACTCGAGCGCCTAACCGCATAAGCGCCTAATTGCACAAAGCTAGCGAATACCCGGAGGCAGGCAGAAGCCTGCCACAGCTTGATGCTGTCTTGAAAGGGCACGAGTTCACTCGTGCCGTAAAAGCCACAAAATAAGCCTGGCTTTAGCCACTGAGGGATAATCTCTAAGCCTTGTCAGTCACCCTGACGCAGGCAGAATCCCGCCAAAACTTCCCCGCGCTCCCTGGTTCCCTCATCCCTCATCCCTCATCCCTCATTCCCTTGTTCCCTCGTTCCCCCATTCCCTCGTTCCCTGCTTTTATACTTGCCCCATGCAGCCCGTCAGCATCGTGGTCACTGTGCTCAACGAGGCGCAGGATATCGGCCGGGTCGTCGCCACTCTGCTGGCCCAGAATCCCCCTGCCGCGGAAGTCGTCGTCGTCGACGGAGGCTCCACCGACGGCACCTGGGAGTGGCTGGTCGAGGCGCAGCGCCGCGACCCCCATCTCCGCGCCATCCGCGATGAGAGCTGCAATCTGAAGCGCTGCGCCGGTCCGATCTCGCGCGGTCGCAACGTCGCCATCTCCCTTGCCACATCCGACACTCTCGCCTGCGCCGACGCCGGCTGTACCTACGCGCCCGAATGGCTCGCCAATCTGACCGCCCCCCTGGCTGCGGGGCAGGCCGAATATGCGCTGGGCGGCTCCACCCTAGATCCTCAGGACGCAACCATCTGGGACGTCGCTTCGGCGGCCTTCTTCGGCGTCAGGCTCTCGCCCACCGCGCCCACCAAATCCTGCACCGCCCGCTCCATGGCCTTTACTCGCGCGGTGTGGCAGCGCGTGGGCGGCTTTCCTGAGACCGTGTTGGTGGCGGAGGACAGCCTCTTCGATGCCGCCGCCCGTCGTCTCACACCGCCCGCCTTCGTGGACAATGCCAAGGCGCTGTATGCCCCGCAAAACAGCTTCCGTTCAGCCGCGCACCAGATGGCCCGCTATGCCTACGGCGACGGCCAGACCGGCATCCGCTGGGCTCGCCTCTTCCGCAACGCCCTGCGCTGCCTCGCTCACCTGGCCGCGCTCGCCTGCCTGCCCTGGAGCATCTGGCCCTTCGTGATCGTGTTCCTCGTGCAGGCCTGGGTGGCCTATGAGAGGGATGGCCGCGACCTCCTCCGCTTCGGGCCCCGCGCCATCCTGGCCCGCTTCGCCTTCGCGGTCGCCGTCCCCTGGATCGTCACCGTGAACCAGCTTCGTGGCCGCCTCTCCAAACAGCAGCTATCCAACCGGCAAAACATCGGCGACTGAGGCCCTTCCCCGAACGCTGCTCCCGCCCCGGCAAGCCCCGCGCTCCCGCGGCGAGCACGGTCCGGAAGCCCCTCAGAATTTTTTCCTTGACTCTACAGGCTCTATTTTGTAGAGTACTCTTCATTGAGGCGCCCTGACGTTACCGGCGCTCCCCGGAGGATCCAATGACCAGTGACAATTTGCAGGCCCAGGAACTATCCGACCGACTGAAGCTGATCGAAGAGATGATGGTGGAAGGCCGCCGCAGCACCACCTGCTGGGCGTGGTCCTTTGTCTTGTGGGGGGTGGCCTATTACGCCGCCATCGCCTGGGCAAGCCTCGCCCACTTCGCCCTGGCATGGCCGATCGTCATGGTCGCCGCCGCTGTGCTCACCGGCTTCATCTCCAGGCGGGTAAAGCGGCATCACCCCGCCACCACCGGTGGCCGCGCCATCTCCGCTGCCTGGTCGGTGATGGGCAGTGCGCTCTTTGTGCTGCTCATGAGCCTCAGCCTCAGCGGCCGTTATGAGGCGCACACCTTCATCGCGATCGTGGGAGGCATGCTGGCCGTGGCCAACGGTAGCTCGGCCATCGTGCTCAGGTGGAAGATGCAGATGGCCTGCGCCCTGGCCTGGATGGGCATGGGCGTGGCCGCGTGCTTCGTCACCGAGACTCAGGCCAGCATGCTCTTCCTGGCCGCCATCTTCTTCTGTCAGATCGTCTTCGGAATCTACCTCATGATCCTCGAATCGCGCCGGCGCAGCCACAGCGGGGCGGTCCATGCCTGAGCTGCCCGATCTCAATCCTGTGGTGCACGGCAAGCTCCGCCTGGCTCTGCTCTCCCTGCTGGCCGGCGTCGAGGAGGCGGAGTTTACCTGGCTGCGCACCCGCACCGGCGCCACCGACGGCAACCTGGGCGCGCAGCTTATGAAGCTCGAGGAGGCCGGCTACGTCTCCGTCGAGAAGAAATTCGTGCAGCGCAAGCCGCAAACCCTCTACCGCCTCACCGCGCCCGGACGCACCGCTCTCGCCGAGTACGTGCAGGCCTTGAAACAACTGCTGGCCGGCGCTCAGGGCGTCCTGCTCTGACGCCGTCCTTTGCGATCAATTTCCCCGCTCCGGCGTACGCTCAAAACGCAGGAGCGGGGCAGCAGCATGACACTCACTCCAGGGGTCCGTGCAAGTGGCTTGTTTTCATACACCTGCAAATCTCGCTCTTTAGAATCAAACACTTGTGGTTCTGATTTTGCTAACTCCAATCATTTCCACACTTGCGATCTAGAAGTCTCGATTTTGAGACCTGGGAGACCGCTGCACCTGACTTGCCGAAGTACCGGCCGGTGGGGTCAGGCTCGCTTCACGCCTGCGCGACGTGAAAAAATCGCTCAGGACGCAAATGCGAACCATGAACCTGGATCACCTGCGCTGTTTTCTCTCCGCCTCCACCCGCGTCGATCGGGAACCCGCGCCACGGGGAGAACGAGCGTGATGCGGAAAGGATTTACCAGAAAACCTCAAGCGGATGCGACCCCTCCAGGCAGGAACTACATCACCCCGGACGGCTTGCAGCGCCTCAAAGATGAGCTCCGGTTTCTGCTCACCAAGGACCGCCCGGCCGTGGCCGAGGTGGTGGCGTGGGCTGCCGGCAACGGCGATCGCAGTGAAAATGCCGACTACCAATACAGCAAGCGCCGCCTGCGGCAGATCGATGGCCGCATCCGCTTTCTCACCAAGCGCATTGAAGCCGCGGAAGTGGTGGACCCCGAAGCTCCCCGCTCCGGCCAGGCGAGCACCAGGGCCTTCTTCGGCGCGACCGTCCGCTATGCCAACGGCGAAGGCGCGGAGCGGGTGGTCAGCATCGTAGGCACCGACGAGGTCGACCTCAACCGCAACCACATCAGTTGGGTGTCTCCTATCGGACGCGCCCTGATGAAGTCGGCGGAGGGCGACAGCGTAGTCCTCCACGCGCCCGGCGGCACGGAGGAACTCACCGTGCTCGAGGTGCGCTACCAGCGCATCGCTGTGGAGCCCTTCCGCGAACCACCCGGCTCGGTTGATTCGGCCACTGGACGAGCGCGCTGGCGTGCGGAGGACCTGGAAGAGACGGACGACGAGTTGGACGAGGAAGAGCCGCCGCAATAGAGCGCTCTCTGCCAGGCGGCGCGCTGGCCGGCTAGCCCTCCGGCCCCGACTCCTCCACTTTTTTAGGACAGGCTCTGGCGCACCCGCCGCATGATGCCGAGGTAGTAGGCCAGGTTGTGGATGGTGTTCAGCGTGCCGGAGAGGGCTTCGCCCGCCTGCATCAGGTGGCGCAGATAGGCGCGCGAGTAGCGCCGGCAGACCATGCAGTCGCAGGCCGGATCCACCGGGCCCTGATCCTCGGCATACTTTCGGTTCTTGATGTTGACCCGGCCCTCGCTGGTGAAGAGCAGGCCATGCCGTGCGGCACGGGTAGGCAGCACGCAGTCCATCATGTCTACGCCCATGCGTGCGTAGAGTTCGATCTCGTCGGGATAGCCGACGCCCATCACGTAGCGCGGCTTGTCTTTGGGCAGCAGCGGCAGCACCTCCTGGATCATCTCCAGCGTCAGCTCGCGCGGCTCGCCCACGCTGAGACCGCCGATCGCGTAGCCGTCGAACTCCATCTCCACCAGCCGCTCTGCGCACTGGCGGCGCAGGTCGCGGTACATGCCGCCCTGCACGATCCCGAAGAGCGACTGGCTCGGCAACGCGCCTTCCGCGGGCCTGAAGAGCGCGGCATCGCCGCTCCACGGCGCCTCGTTTTGATGGGCGCGAAAGTGGTCGAGCGAGCGCCGCGCCCAGGCCATGGTCAGGCGCAGGCTCTCTTCGGCGCGGCTGCGTTCGGCAGGGTACTCCGTGCACTCATCGAAGGCCATGGCAATGTCGGCCCCGAGAGCGATTTGAACATCCACGGAGTGTTCAGGGGTGAAGGAGTGGAGACTTCCATCGAGGTGGGAGCGGAAGGTGACCCCGTCGTCGCTGACTTTGCGCAGTTCGCTCAGCGAGAAGACCTGGAATCCGCCGGAGTCGGTGAGCACGGCGCGCGGCCAGCTCATGAAGCGGTGCAGTCCCCCCATGCGCCGGATGGCTTCGTGCCCGGGGCGCAGGTAGAGATGGTAGGTGTTGCCGAGGATGATCTGGGCGTCGAGAGACTCGAGCACCTCCTGGGCCACCGCCTTGACCGTGCCCTGGGTGCCCACCGGCATGAAGACCGGCGTATCCACGGTCTGGTGGGGCAGTTCCATGCGCGCCCGCCGCCCGCCGCCGCTGGCCTCGTGAAGAATTTGAAAACGTAGGCTCACCAGAGGATTTTAGCGGGCGCGGCCAGCGTTCAAGGCGATGCGCGGGAGGTCCGTTGCGGCTGGCCTCAGGCGGCGCGCACGATCAGCCGCTTGCCCAGCGCCCGCAGCGCCGCATCCACGCGATCGATCTTGCTGGCGTGGCGCAGATTCGTCAGCCGGTTCACTTCCTGCGGGGTCGTGCCGATGCGCCGCGCCAGCTCCGCGGGGCGCACCTTCTGGCGCAGCATTTCATTCAGCAGCAGCACCTTGGCGGCTACGCTGGGAGAGAGTTCGACGACCGCCTGGCCCTTCTTCGGCTTGGACGGCATTGGCACTCGGCGGCGGTCCTCAAAGTAAAAGTCCATGGCAGTCTCAAGGGCTTCTCTTGCCATCTCCAGGGCGTGAATGCGGTTATCCCCTTGCGTAATCGCCTCGGGAATGTCGGGGAAGGTGACGAGGATGAACTTGCCGTCTTTCCGAAGATGGACCGGATATTCCATGGCGTTTCCTCTCATTTCAAGCCCAGTTGTTTCTTGATCGCGGCAACCAATCCCTTGCCCAGCTCCTTGCTGTGCATGGGAAGTACGGAGGTGCGGCTATGCAGCCACACATGCAGATGGGAACCTTTGCCCGGGGTGAAAATCGCGCCTTGCTGTTCCAGCCACCGCTTGAACTCGCTGCTTTTCACGGCTTCCAGTATAAACAATTTTGTTTATGCCGGGGCCGCAGGCGCGCGGCCGGGCACTCAAAACATCGGCCCGCTGTCTCCGCCAAAGTTGACCATCAGCCCGAAGCGCGCGACGCGGGGCTGGCCCAGCGTGGTGGTGGGCGTCTTCGACACCTCCACCGCGCGATCGAACAGGTTCTCGCCGTCCGCGTAGACCTGAAAGCGGCTGCCGAAGTCGTGCGCAGCATAGGCGTCCAGCCGGAAGTATCCATGCAGCAGAAAGTCATTGGCGGCGTCGTCGTACATGCGGCCGCTGATGCGGCTTTGCAGGCTGAGCGTTCCCAGTCGCGGCCGGAAGGCGCGCACGTTCAGGTTGCCCATGTTGTGCGGAACCTCGGGAATCCAGTTGCCCAGGTACTGCGGACCGCGCGAGACCACCGCATGCGCATACTGATAGCCGCCATCAACGGCAAGCCACGATGCGGGTTGCAGTTCGAAGTCCAGAGAAACGCCGCGGCTCTCAATCTGCCCCAGGTTTTCCCGCTTCAGCTTGATGGGCGAGGAGTGGGCACTGAGGGTGACGGCCGTGATGGGGCGGTTCACCTGGGTGAGGAAGTAGCTGGCGCGGATGGTGCCCCAGCGGTGCTGGCTGGCCACGCCGGCCTCGCCTCCGGTGGCGCGCTCGCTGAGCAGACTGCTATTAGCCAGCGTCAGCTCGTTTCCAATCACAAAGGAGTGGTACAGCTCGTCGGGGTTGGGCTCGCGGAAGGCGCGAAAGCCGGAGGCATCGAGTGCCCAGTGGGCGTTCAGTTTGCGCGAGATACCCAGGCGCGGATCGAAGAGCTGCTGGTTGAGCCGCGGCGGCTGCGAAGCCGCGGGCGTCCATCCCGACGCGGTGAAGTCCATCTGCTGGCCGTCGAAGTTGCGAAACCAGTCCTCGCGGGCGGAGCCAGTGATGGTCCACGCTTTGTGGACCCACATCAGCTCCGCGTAGATGCCGGTGTCGCGCTGGTGGTCGTGAAGATTGGTCAGCGAGCCGCCGTTGAGGAAGCTGTCTTCGCGGTCCCAGATGCGCGCATCGTACACATCGGCGCCCGCGACCAGCAGCAGGCCCGCGCCCAGTGGCTCGTTCCACTGCGCCGATCCGCCAAGCTGATTGTCGGGCAGAAAGGAGTACTTCACCGGACGCTCCCCGCACCGATAAGAACAGGTGGGGGCGCTGGCGGTGGGCGCGTTGGAGATGCTGGAGAAGGTCTGGCGGTAGCGCTCGTCGGAGCCGTAGAGCCGGACGTTGAGCGAGGAGTTGCGCAGCGTCTGCCAGTCCGCGCCGGTGGCGTAGCGCAGCAACCGGGTGCCGTTCATCTGGTAGAAGGTGCCGTTGTGCCGCAGTTCGTTGTACGCCGATCCGCGCAGGAACAGCCGCAGCGGACCGCGCTCGTGCTCGGCGTCCAGCAGCGCGCTCTGGCTGTGCACGTTGCTGGGCTGATCGACCGGGCCGCGCTGGTAGGCCGCTTCCTGAATGTAGCCGTCGGTGCCGATCACGCCCAGAGCCAGCAGGCCTCCCCAGGGACCGTGCTTGGTTTGCGCCAGCAGGCCCTGGTTGAAGGTGCCTTCGCCGCCGTAGCTGGAGCGGACCACGATCTGATTCGTCGTGGGCCGCACAGGGACGATGTTGATCACGCCGCCGATGGCGCTGGAGCCGTACAGATCGCTGGCCCCGCCGCGCACCAGTTGCACGTTGCGGATGGCCAGCTCCGGAATCTCCTGCCAGTGAATCCATCCACCGAACGGATCGTTGAGCGGCATGTCGTCTTCCACCACCAGCGTGCGGCTGGCGGAAGTGGATCCCAGCCCGCGCATGCTGATGCCTTGCGAGGTGGGATTCGCCACCAGCGAACTCGAGCGGCGGTACAACTGCACGCCCGGAACCTGGGCCAGCTTGCCGTCGAGGGTCACCGCGGCGGTGCTGTGCATTGCCTCTCCGGTGAGCAGCCGCGTCGTAACCGGGCTCTGCAACTCGCCGAGCGGCGCACGATACGCAGTGACCGTGACCTGCTGCGCGGTCCCCGCAGGCTGCATGCGAATCGTGGCCGGCGCGGAGAGCGAAACCTTTTGCGCCGCGAATCCCGGTGAAGAGATGGTCAGCGCGCAAGGCGCGGTGCAGGGAACCGTCAGATGGCCGGCCTCATCGGTGTAGCCGAGCCGCTGTCCTGAAGAGTTGATGACCGTCGCGCCGGCCACGGCCGCGCCGCTGCTGTCTTCAACCGTAAGAGGGATGGGCGAAGCGGATTGTGCGCTAAGACGCGCCGCTCCGGCCAGCATCGTGCTCAACGCCAGGACGCCAAAGATCGCTTTCGATGGGAATGATTGCAGAATCGTCATGGTGGGGAACCGTGCAGAGCCGCTGCACCCATTCTGTCACGCTCAGCCCGCTGTGAGGATCGCGAAAACTTGGCGCGATTTCGTTGAGCGGGACGAGTGTAAACGATCGTTCAAACAGACGTGGGTGCGGGATCTCCAGATCCTGCTCCTGCACGACGGTCTCCCCCAGCAGCAGAATGTCGAGATCCAGGGTGCGCGGTCCGTAGCGTATCTCGGCCGGCCGGTTGCGTCCGAAAGCGCGCTCGATCGCATGCAGAGCATCGAGCAACTGCCGGGGAGCTAGATCGGTTTCAAGCGCTACCACCGCATTCACGAAGCGGGGTTGTTCGGTGATTCCCACCGGTTCGGTCGAGTAGAGGTGCGAACGCGCGGAGATGGTTCCCAGCGCCGCCATGCGTTCGGCGGCCGCCGCCAGGGTTGCCGCCGGCGGTCCGGCAGGGCTGGGCAGATTGGCCCCCATTCCAATGTAGGCGGTCGGCATCTATTCAAGGTTATCGGACTGGGCGCGGCGTCGGCAGCACCCTTTCTGGTAGCATCCTCTCTTGGAGAACTTGACGATGGATGGATGGAACAACGCAAGCCTGGGAGCCCGGCGCAATGAGGATATTGCGCTCGATCTGTTGAAGTTTGTTGCCGGAACGGCTGGTGTCGGCCGGCCTGCTGCGCCCTCCACAGGCTTCAGCGGCGCGACCGCTCCCAAGCCCGAGGAGCACGTGACCCAGTTGCTCGATCTCTACGGCCGCTGCCTGCGCGCCGTCCAGGGCGGATCCCCGGAGAATGCCCGATAGCCGGTAAAGACAATGTGCGCGTTGCGGTCGCCGGGGCGGGCGCCTTCGGCCGCAATCACCTGCGCGTTCTGCGCGAGCTTGAGGCCGCGGGCAGCGGAGTCACGCTGGCCGCCGCCGTCGAGCCCGACGCCGCGCGTGCCGCCGAGGTGCGCGGCCAGTACGGCATTCCGGTCTTCGCTTCCGCCGGCGAGATGCTGACCGCCGATCAGCACCTGCACGCGGCCTGTGTTGCAGTGCCAACTGTGCATCATCGCGCGGTGGCCGCGGCGCTGCTCGATGCTGGGCTCGATCTGCTGGTGGAAAAGCCCCTGGCCGCCACTCTCGAAGAAGCCGACGACCTGGTGGCGCGCGCCGAGCGCGCGGGCAGAATCCTGCAGCCGGGTCATCTGGAGCGCTTCAACCCCGCCGTGCTGGCCATCGAATCGCGCCTGCGCCGGCCCATGTTCTTCGAGGCGCACCGCCTCAGCGTCTTCACCCCGCGTTCTCTCGACGTGGACGTGGTGCTCGACCTGATGATCCACGATCTCGACATCGTGCTTACCTTCGCGGCCTCTCCGGTACGCGAGGTGCGCGCCGTGGGCTTGCCTGTGGTCTCGCCCCGGGTGGACATCGCCAATGTGCGCATCGAATTCGAGTCGGGCTGCGTGGCGAACTTTACGGCCTCGCGTGTCTCCACCGAGAAGGTGCGCAAGCTGCGCTTCTTCGAACCGCGCCAGTATGTCTCCATCGACTATGCCCGCCGTGACCTGCTGGTCATCCGCATGGATGCCGGGACAGGGAATCTGCCCGCCTCCGTTGCGGCGGCATTGGCCTCCGGCAAGGTCGATCCCGCGCTTCTGGCCGAGCTGGCCGCGGGCAATGCAGCCGGTCCCGCGCCAGGTCTCTCCTTCGTGAAGCCTGAAGTCGCCCCTGGCGAGCCGCTGCGGCTGGAGATCGAGTCGTTTCTGGAATCGGTGCGCACGCGCCGCGCGCCGCACGTCACCGCGCACCAGGGACGCGCCGCGCTGGCGCTCGCGCTGGAGATTCAGGCTGCCATGGCCGCGCACGCTCAGCGCGCGGGCCTCAGCGACTTCTTCAACCCCGGCGCGTAGCGGTTCGCTATTCCTGGAGCGTCAGCGGACCTGGCGTCGGCGCTATCGGTTGACCGGGTGCGGATGCGCCGCGGCGGCTCGGCCGGGCAGCCAGCGATGCACGCGCCGGTAGTAGCTCTCGTAATCTGCACCGAACATGCGCCGCAGCGTGGGCTCTTCGTAGAGCGTTACGAAAAGGTGCGCCATTCCCAGGAAGGCGGCAACAAAGACCAGCAGCGCGACCGATTCGAAGTAGAGCGCGGCTCCCGCCACGGCAACCGCTGCGCCGATGTACATGGGGTTGCGCACGTAATCGTACGGACCGCATACCACCAGCCGCCGCGACGGATCGAAGGGCGCGGGCGTGCCCTTGCCGATCCACACGAAGCACAGCACGCACCACAGCGCCACCGCGGCGCCCAGCGCGCAGACCGCGATGCCGGCAATCTGCGGCCAGCCCATCGCCGCCGGCTGCGTCACGCCCGACCAGAACAACACGCGCGCGGGAAGAAAGACCAGCACGACGGAGACAAACACCAGGGCGTAGGTAATGGCGCGGATGAAAACGAACATCGGCCCTCCTTTCTTCTGGAAGCAGCCGAAGAGGAAAGCAGAGGATGCCAGAACAATACACCCGATCGCAGAAAACGGAAATGAATCCTGAGCCAGCTCGGCGCCGGCCTCTCCTCTGCGTGTTCCCTGCATCCAACCAAGAGCCGGGGGCATGGACGCCCGCGGCTTCCGGTTCCCCGTGACGACCACTCCGCTCGATCTCGCGCTCGACCCCGTTGAATCTTCCAAACTCGCTCACCTCCGCTACGTCAGCGACGAAAGGCCGGGGATCCGCCGCAAACGCTGGGGGCGCAGCTTCCGCTACTTCGACACCGAAGGCAAGCCCATCCAGGACGAGAAGACGCTGGCCCGCATCAAGTCGCTGGCCATTCCTCCGGCCTGGCGTCAGGTGTGGATTTGCCCGCTGCCCAACGGGCATCTGCAGGCGACCGGACGCGATGCGCGCGGCCGCAAGCAGAGCCGCTATCATCCCCGCTGGCGCGAAGTGCGCGACGAAACCAAGTACGAGCGCATGCGCCTCTTCGGCGACTGGCTGCCCCGCATCCGCGAGCGCGTCGAGCACGACCTGGCGCGCCCCGGGCTGCCCCGCGAAAAGGTCCTCGCCACCATCGTCCGGCTGCTGGAGACCACCTTCATCCGCGTGGGCAACCAGGAGTACGCGAGGGAAAACCACTCCTACGGGCTCACCACATTGCGCAACAAGCATGTCGACGTGGAGGGCTCCAAGGTGCACTTCAAGTTTCGCGGCAAGAGCGGCCGCGTCCACGAGATCGATGTGGAGGACCGGCGTCTGGCGCGGATCGTGAAGCGCTGTCACGACCTGCCCGGCTACGAGCTCTTCGAGTATCTCGACGACGAAGGACACCCGCGCTCGGTGGATGCCGCCGACGTGAATGAGTACCTGCGCGAGATCACCGGGCAGCCCTTCACCGCGAAGGATTTCCGCACCTGGGCGGGCAGCGTGCTCGCCTGCACCATGCTGCGGCAGTTCGAAAGCGTGGGCTCGGAGACGCAGGCTAAAAAGAACGTGGTGCAGGCCATCAAGCAGGTGGCCGAGCGGTTGGGCAACACACCGGCGGTGTGCCGCAAGTGTTACGTCCATCCCGCGGTGCTCGACCGCTACCTCGGCGGCGAGATGCTCAAGTCCATCGAGAAGAACGTGGAAGAGGAGATCGAGCACAACCCGCACGAACTGCGTCGCGAAGAGCTGGACATGCTGCGGCTGATCGAGCACCCCGAGGCCCGCGTCTCGCACGCCGCATAAGCTGGCCGCGCGCCCCTCCAGAAGGAAGAATGCGTGGGTGCCCCAGCTCCCCCCCAGGAGGGACGTGGGAAAGTGCGCGGTGCCCCAGGTCCCCTCAAGAGGGACCTGGGAAAGTGCGCGCCTAATCCTCCGCCGGCTTCCCCCAGCGTCCCAGCGACGGCGGCAGCACGCGCAGCCTTTCCACCCGATGCGTGCTCGCGTCCAGCACCTCGATGCGCAGTCCCGCCGGTTCCAGCACCAGCACCTCGCCGGGCAGGGGAATGCGCCCCTCCCGCTCGCTGACCAGGCCTCCCATGGTCGCGGCTTCATACGGCTCGTCCAGTTCCACCGGCTCACCCAGCAGGTCCCCAAGCTGGTCCACCGGGAAGCTGCCCGGAACCAGCCACGCGCCCGAGGGCTCGCGCTGCGGCTCCTCTCGGGGCATCTCCGGCTCGTGTTCGTCGCGAATCTCGCCGACGATCTCTTCCAGCAGGTTCTCAATCGTCACCACGCCGGAGACGCTGCCGTACTCATCGACCACCATGCACATATGCTGCTTGTCGCGTTGCATCTCGCGCAGCAGCTCGTAGCCCCGCTTGGTCTCGGGCACAAACACGGCGGGCCGCTGAACGGTCGCCACCGTGCGCGTGCGCGCATCCTCGTCGGCGATTTGCAGCAGGTCGTGCGCAAAGGCGATGCCGGTCACGTTGTCCAGCGTTCCAGCGTAAACCGGGACGCGCGAGAAATTGTGCTCGCGCAACAGGTCGAGGAATTGCTCCAGGGTGATGTCGGCGGGCACGGCGAAGATCTCCGGCCGCGGCGTCATCAGCTCGCGCACCAGCTTGTCGCCGAACTCCACAGCCGAGCGCACCAGTTCGCGGTCGCTCTGCTCCAGGATGCCTTCTTCTTCGCCCGCTTCGATCAGCGCCTCCACATCCGGCGTCTCCTCCTCTTTGGAGCCGACCTGATGCTGAACCAGCGCGGCGACCGAGTAGAAGAAGCGGATGAAGACGGTTATCGGAGTAATTGTCCACAGCAGCAGCCGGATCGGCCACAGCATGTGTCCTGCCCAGACGCCGCGGGTGCGGTTGAAGAGCAGGGAAGGGATCAGTTGATTGGCAAAGACCGCGGTAAGGAGCAGCGCCAGCACCACCGCGCCGACGCCGCCGGGACGCGCATCGCGGACCAGCAGCTCCACCGCGAGCAGCAGCGCCAGCAGTCCCATGGCCAGCACCTGCCACACTCCGGCACACAGCGCGGCATGTTCGCGGCTCAGCCCCAGGTGCGGCTCAACCAGGGTCTCCCACGCCTCCAGGGTCTCCTGGTCTTCGCGGCTCAGAATCTTGCCAAACTCGGAATGGATGCGGCCGATGTAGGACGCAAGGATCTCGATCGCAAGCAGCAGAATCAGGCCCGCGACGGCGAGCCCGCTCATCGCGCTGCCCCCGCACCGCGGCGCTTCTGCTTCGCCTTGCGATTCTTGCCGGGCGCTGATGCTGAACGCGATCGGGCAGGCTGAATCGAAGGGCCTGCTTTGGTTTTGCGTGGCAGCGGAGCCGATGCCCTCTCGATCAATCCCAGCGGCAGCCGCAGCTTTGCCCGCAGCGTTCGTTCCCGCCGCGCCATCTGGCCCTCATCGGTCTCATGATCGTAGCCGGCCAGGTGCAGCAGGCCGTGCAGCATCAGCACCTTGATCTCCGTTGCCAGCGTGTGGCCCTGCGCCGCCGCCTGTTTTTGCGCGGTGGCTACGCTGATGGCGAGATCGCCGGCGAGGTTCTCCGGTCCTGGCTCGGCAGGGAAGGAGAGCACATCCGTCGCCTTGTTCTTGCCGCGGAACTGCCGGTTGAGGCGCCGGATCTCCTCGTCGGTGGTAAGCAGCACCGAGACCTGCCCGCGCAGATGCACCGCCGCCTGCGCCTCGCGCAGAAACGCGGTGAAGCTGCGTGCAGAGGGCAGCGCAGACCTGCGCACACGCGAATCTGGCTGGGAGAATTGTTCTGGCCGGAGGCTGGGGTCGAAAAGGATCATCGTGCAAGGGGCCGCAACCCGCGGCCCCGCTCTATTCGGATGATACGCGACGGCGGAGCCCGCCTATCACCACCACCCCGGAACAGTTTCCACTGTCCACTGTCCGCTGTCCACTGTTTCACTGCGGCTTGGCCGGATGCGCAGAGTGCGCTTCGCGCGCCGGCACGCCCACTTCGATCGAGCCCTCCAGCGGCAGTTCCTGCTGCTGCGGCTTGTTGCTCTCATAGGCGCGCACGATGCGCTGCACCAGCGCGTGCCGCACCACGTCCGCCTCTTCAAAGTGGCAGAACTGAATGCCCTCCACCCCATCGAGCACGTTGATGGCGTCCAGAAGTCCCGACTTGCGCGGGTTAGGCAAATCGATCTGCGTGATGTCGCCGGTGATCACCGCCTTGGAGTTGTTGCCCAGGCGGGTGAGGAACATCTTCATCTGTTCCACCGTGGTGTTCTGCGCCTCGTCCATGATGATGAAGGCATCGTTGAGCGTGCGGCCGCGCATAAAGGCCAGCGGCGCCACTTCGATGACGTTCTTCTCCAGCATCTTGTCCACGCGCTCGGGGTCCAGCAGGTCATAGAGCGCGTCGTAGAGCGGGCGCAGATAGGGATCCACCTTCTCCTGGAGCGTGCCGGGCAGAAAGCCCAGCCGCTCGCCGGCTTCGACCGCCGGGCGCACCAGCACGATGCGGCTCCCCCGCTTGGCCACGATGGCCGCCACCGCCATCGCCACACCCAGATACGTCTTGCCGGTGCCGGCGGGGCCTCCGCCGAAGACCATGTCGTTTTTCTCGATGGCCTCGATGTACTTGCGCTGGTTCACCGAGCGCGGCTGCACCGTGCGCTTGATGCCCACCGAGCGCTGCTTGCCCGAGTCGGCCACCGCGCGCAGGGTCGCCGAAGGGTCGGCCACCACCAGCCGCAGCATGCCGTTCAACTCGCCGTTGTGCGGGTGCACGCCCTGCCGGCGGAGTGCTTCGAAGTCCTGGAAGATGTGCTGCACCCGGCGCACCGGCTCTTCCGGGCCCTCGACATGAACCGCGTCGGAGCGCAGGTCGATACGAACGCCGAGCGAGTCTTCCATCAGCCTGAGGTTTTCATCGCGGGTCCCGAACAGGGGCTCGAGGTTGGGCGTGATCTCCAATGCGATCTTCAAAGGCTTTTATGTCCTCCGGGACAGGGTTGAGGGGGATAAGCGGCCGCGCCCATCGTGCAGCGCCGGCCCGGGCGGGAGATGTAGCTTTTATCGGCAGCTTGATGGTCGCCCACCAGTGCAGCCGCCCATCCGGACGTACGGAAGTACGCGTCCGAACAGGCGCTCGTGCGCTGACAAATCCTGTCGATTGTGCTGGATTGCAGAGCGCAGATGGTTGCCGGGCCGTTGTGGGTGGCCGTCCTGCGCGGGAGCGGGTTGGCGTTGGCTACCAAATCCGGTATATGGCCTTGAGAGTAGCGCGAGCCGTGCGGCGCGTCAATCCGGGCCGTTTAAATATTTGATGAGGCCGGTGGCTCGGCAGATTCCTCCACCGGCCCCATCATCGCAAAATGGGCCCTCTCCGCCCCGCGGGCTACGGCGCCGGCGGCGACACCACCGCCAGCCCGAGCGGAATCGCCTTCAGGTCGACGGTGCCGCTGGAGATTGGCGTCAACGCTCCGGTGGTCGGATCCACGCTGTAGGCCTGGATCGTGGTCTGGGCGACGTTGCTCGCATTCCCCGAGTTGATGTAGGCATATTGCACCGCCGGATCGAAGGCGACAACGCCAGGGTTGATGTTGGTGTACTTCTGCACCAGCGTCAGCGCACCCGTGGTCTGGTTGATGTGGTAATCCCACAGTTGGCCCGAGGCGTTCACATAGAGGAAGTTTCCATTCGGCGACATCCACAGGTTCCCGGGGCCGGTGTTCTGGGTCTTCTGCGCATCCTGGGTCAGCACCGTCAGTGCGCCTCCAGAGCCTACCTCGACCGGAACTGTCTCGTAATAGCCGGCGGTACTAGTGAAGTAAATCTGCTGCACGTAGATGAACTTCCCGTTGGGTGTGATCACGGGGTAGCCCGCCAATTGCAGGGTTGCGGTGTTGTTGGTCTGCGTCAGTGTGCCGGTCGTGGCATCGATATTCCATTCGAAGAGCGTGCTCGTCTGCCGGCTTCCGGACTCCAGATACTGGATGGCGAAGACGTAGTTGCTCGTCACCGCGGGAGCGCCATAGCTTTGCTGCCCCGCGTACGTGTAGGGCTGGCCGGGCGTGGGCGAAAACATCCCCGAGCTGGAAACCGCAAGGCCGTCAATCTGATTCGACGAGCCATTGTCGCCATTCCAGTAGAGGTAGCGCCCCTTTGGCTCCGCGGCCACCTCGTAGGTTGCCCCCACATAGTCATCGGCATTCGTCAGTGCGCCGGTCTGCGCGTTGACGTTGAGCGACGACATGCCGTCGCTGGCATAGTTGTATTGGTAATACAGAAAGCGCCCGAGCGGATCAGCAACAAGAGAGGCGCCACACTGGTTCGTGCAGGTATACGCTTGGGTTCCGACATTCGCCTGGAAGGGCGACCCGGATACAGCCGTAAGCTTTCCCGTCGTCGGGTCGATCTGCCAGGCGTAGACGGACCCCTGCTGCTCGTTCGCCACGGCATACAGGTACTCCGCCCGGGTTGTGCTGGTCGAGCCGCTTCCGCCGCTCCCTCCACTGCCTCCGCTACCGCCTGTGCCACCGCCCGAGCCGCCGCTACCGCCCGTGCCACCGCCCGAGCCGCCACTGCCCCCCGTGCCGCCCCCGGAGCCACCGCTCCCGCCGGAGCCACCGCTCCCGCCCGAGCCACCACTCCCGCCGGAGCCACCACTGCCTCCGCTTCCACTTCCACCTCCGGTCCCTCCCCCACCGCCCGTGCCGCCACCGGTGCCGCCGGTGCCGCCGCCGCCGTTGGGGCTGCCTACCGATTGGGTATGCGCAGACCCGCAGCCGGTGATCATCGGAATCTGGGCGATCAGCGCAATGGAGCAAAGCAGGGTAAGAGAAATGCGTGTCATGAGAAGGATCCTGGTCTCCTGAGAACTTACGGGGAGTGAGATGCGCTGCTGGGAGAGCAGTTGCCTCGCTATGTTTCATATTTCACGTTTGTAATCAGAGGTTTACGGAAAGTAAGGGATCGTCTCTACCGCCTCCTGGGGTGAATCCCCCGACCCTCGATGTCCCAACAGAGCACGCGCGGCCGGGCAGCCGCGTTGACCCCGGCCCAAGAGTCCCTTAAACTAGGTAATTGCGAGGGATGCGGCTCGAAGTGCAATCTTGTCCGGCATTCTCCACCGCATCATCCATCCGCCCCAGCGGGGCAGAATCAAGGAAGAAGCATGGCAAATCACGTATCGGCGCTGAAGCGCGCCCGCCAGACTGAACGACGCACTGAAGTGAACCGCGCCAACCGCAGCCGCGTGCGCACCAGCCTGCGGGCCATGCGCGAGGCGCTGACCCAGGGCGATGTGAAGGCTGCCAACGAGCAGTTCCGCGCCACCGTCTCCACCCTCGACAAGAGCGTCCAGAAGGGCGTCGTGCACGCCAACACCGCTTCCCGGTACAAGAGCCGCCTCAACGCGCGGCTCAAGGCAATGGCCACCGCCAAGGCCTAGTAGACTACCCATTTTTCGTGCACGAGAACAGCGGGGCTAATCCCCGCTGTTTGTGCGTCTGTAAGTTTTCGTCCGCTCCCCCCGGGTTTTAAGCTGTTCCCATCGAACTCCGAATGTGTCGCTTTACCTATCGTCTCTGCGCAGGAGTCCTGCTGGCGCTGTGCTGTCTCACGGCGCACGCGCAGCAGAGCGCTGCCCCGCAAATGGATGAGGGAAAATCGTGGGTCGGGAACACCAGCGGCCCGTTCTATACGGGAACTGCCGATGTGATGCCCAAGGGCTCCTTCTACCTGGAGGGGTATTACATGGATTACCGGACCAAGGGCAGCGTCAACATGACGCTGCCCCTCAAGGCCGCCTACGGGATCGGGCACAAGCTCGAACTGGATGCCTACACGGCATTCGAATATGTGGGCGCGGGCGGAATCGATGGAACCTCATTCCAGTTCGGCGACACCGTGCCCCAGCTCAAGCTGGAGCTCTACAAGGAGAAGGACCGCTATCACCTCTGGCGGATGCCCTCCGTTGGTGTCTCGGTGGACGTCAATATCCCTACCGGGCATCTGCAAAGCGCCAAGCCCGATATCGCCGGCGGTGCGCAAACCACCAATGACACCTGGAACGAGCAGGTCAACGTGCTGGTGCGCAAACAGTTCAAGCCCTTCGAACTCTACGCCGAAGCGTCGGAGATCGTGCAGAACCCCGTCCATGTCGTGGGTCCGTATCAGTTCGATAACGGCCTGACCAACATTGCTCCCGGCACTCCGTATCACGTGGTGGATGGGAATGTCGTTTCGGCGGCCGGGGCCTTCGAGCACGTGCTCAACCCAAAGACCGGACTCGGCTACCTGCTCGAATTCAACGGCGAACGCCAGACAACCCAGAGCCTGTTCTTCGGCCGGGCGACAGCGCCCTCATTTGCCTACTTCAACATCAGTCCGGAAATTGAATACACCTGGCCTGCCGCGGGGAGGTTTCCCATCACCTGGGGCACCGGCGTGGGTTTCACCGCGGCGCGTTCCGGCTATCCCCGCCAGCTCATCCCGATGTTTACGGTGACCTTCAATGGAGACCTGCACGGCGGGCGCTGAGGCCCATGCAGCCTGTGCCTGATGAACGGGCAAGCCCCTGCATTCCTGCCAGGTATTTGCTACCCAAAATTGCGGGGGATTCAGGAGGCCTTGGCGCGCAGATCGCGTTCTGCGCGGAACCAGTCTTCTTCGTGATGGCCTTCGCGGTAACCGCCCTCGGCCCAGTACTTGCGCGCCAGCGCAGCGACTTCCTCGTACGAGGGCGCGTGGCTCGAAATCGACACAGGCGCGGCGGCTGCCACGCTCTTCTTGGATTTAGAGTTAGCGGTCTTGGTGGTCTTGGCGGGAGCCTTGGCCTTTTCGGCCTTCGGCTTCTTGACGGACTCTGCCATTCGGATATCCTCCTGTTGC
>DAIDLI010000204.1 GCA_027449545.1 Acidobacteriaceae bacterium
GAAGATGCTAGGCTGACCGTCTTGCGCGCTATAGGTCATCAGGTCCATGGGGCGCATGGCCCGGCCCAGATGCACCAGATGGCGCAAGTCAGGGTTCTTGATGAGCTGAACGCGATCGGGCTGCGTACCCAGGGTCGGCAAGTCGTCGCCGATCTCGAACATGCCTCCCGCGATTGCCGCCAGCGTAATGGAAACCTGTGCCTCATCCTCGGTCAGCGGGGCTTTCGACTGGTGCCAGCTTTGATCGGTAATCAGTTGGCGCGAGACCGTAAACGCGTCCGGATCGTCGCGGTAGAAGTTGCCGTTCATGTAGTAGCGGGCGGCGATGCCGGTGGCATCCTCCCGCATTCCGGCGAACGAGTGGCCGGTATCGGTGGAGATCCTGCCCAGATCGGTGTAGCCCACAGCCGGCAGCATGGGGCTGCCGTCCTTGTCGAGCAGCACATCCGGTCCAATGGCATCGCGGATCGTCTTCAATCCGATCTGTAATGCCTGGATCGCGGTGGTATTCGGACGGTAGTGGTAGCCTTCGATTGCGGTGTCATCCATGAAGTCGGCCTTGATGTAGCGCACGTTCCACTTCTGGACCAGGGTGCGATAGGTCTTGCGCAGGTACTGCTGGGCGCCGGGGTTGGTGGCGTCGAGCACGTAGAGGGGATCTCTGCTGCCTTCCACATAGCCGATCTGAATAGGCTTCCCGGCGGCGTCATGAACCAGCCAGTCGGGATGGTTCTGATAGACCCAGGCGCGCTTGGACACGCGGAACGGAGCCACCCAGATGCCGAAGGTCAGGCCCATCTTCGAGACGTCGTACCCCAGCCGTCGAATCCCCTGGGGATAGAGCGTGGCATTGGGGGTCGTGAACTCGCCATCCGCGTAGGCATATCCCTCATCCACATGAAAGTAGTTGAAGCCATACGAGAGCAGATTGTCTTTGAGCCACTCGGCGTTAGTGCGGGCCGTGCCGCTGGAGAGGCCGAAATAGTATGCCGTCCAGCTCCACCAGCCCCAGGGAGCCGGCTTGGCAACGAGGGCGTGACGCAACTGCCGAATGGCCGTGCCGTAAGCATCAAGCTGCTGATGGTAGTGGCGGCCTGCGGCAAACATCACCCGTTCAGAAGACAATGTCGCTCTGGGGGCAACACTCAGGCTCAGTTCCACCTGCTGCTCAGGGGAATCGCCTTCGAGAGACTCCTTCTTCAGCACTTCGGTCGTTCCGGAGCAATCCACCGCATAGGAAGCAATGGCAGGCTTTCCGTCAGCGCCGGAGCGGGTCTTCAGGTGATAGAGGGTCAGCCATCGATACGCCGTCATCGCCGCCAGAAAAAGGCTTTCGCGGCTGTTCCGGTTGTAGATGAGCTGGCTGCCCACCGCGAAATGGACGTTCGTGTAGTCCTTTGCGTAGGAGTCCTCGCCCTCATAGCGCAGCGCCTTGCCAAGATCGAAGATATGAAGCGGGGGGCGGTCTTCGCTGTAGCTGTCCGAGAGCACGCGGTCCGACGATTGGGGCCCGTCCAGATTCACGACGGGATTCTCAACCATGTCGAGGACCCGGATATCCTGCACCGTTATGGCTGACGCGCTGCTGTTTCTTACCGTCACCTGCACGGTCCCGTACGGCAGGCCGTCATAGAGCTCCAGCGTATAACTGAGATCCGGCTTACCCGCGGCGCCTGATAATCCGACGGTGATCCTGTGCAGGTCTCCCAGGGCATCGTGGCTGGCGGACTCGGTTACCTCTTGCTTCGGATAGTCGGTGGACCAGAGCCATTGATGATTCACCTCGGCGCCGACGCGGGCGGTGAAAACCGGCGCCTGGAGCGCGGCAGCATGCACGGCGAATGCTGCCGCATGCTGTTCCAATGTCACGGTCAACTGCTGGTTGCGCAGCGAATGGGAGCCCTGGGCATGCGCAAGGCATGGAACGATTCCCAATGCCGCTGCAGCGAAGGTCATGGCGCAATTGCTGATACGCATCTTACGAATCCTCCTTGGTCCCGCAGCGCGGGAATACATGGTTTTAGCCGCCACTCAGAACCGCTTTCTGCCGGCACTCCGATGGCCCAGGCGGCGCCCCGCAGAACAGCATCAGCCTGCCTGTTCCGCGGGGATTTCGAAATTCACCAACTCACTGCGGAAGCCGCGCGTATTCCATGCTCCATAGGCGATTCCCGCAGCCATCCATACTGTCCCGAGAAGCTTGGCATGCCAACTCAGGCCGCACCATAGGAGCAGGCAGATCAAAAATCCGGCTGCCGGCATGGCGAAGTTGAAAACGGTCCTTTGCTTCTCCCGCACGAAGTAGTGCATGAACGCCGAACAGTTGACGCCCATGAAGGCCAGCAACGCGCCGAAGTTCAACAGCTCCGCGCTTTGCTCGAAGCTCAGCATCGTTGCACCAAGAAGCGCAATCGCCGCAACGAAGAGAACATTGTTTTGAGGAACGCGCGTGGAGGGGTTGACCGCTCCGAAGAACTTCTTGGGAATCGCGTTGCTCCGGCCCATGCCGTAGAGGAGCCGTGCCGCTCCCAGTTGCGCGCCCATGCCCGACCCGACCGTCGCGACCAGCAGCGTCACGTTGATCAGCGAGAACAGCCAGTGGCCGGCCGCCCGCCCGGCTACAAAGACAAAGGCTGTGTCCACGTCCGGATAAGGCTTGCTCGCGGGCCAGATCAGTTGCGCCGAGTAGACTTCAACACCCGCCAGCATGCCGGCCAGCAGACAGACCAGGACGGTGGCCAAAAGGATATTGCGGCGCGGGTTCCTTACCTCTTCCGAGAGGGTCGAAATACCGTCGAAGCCGATGTAGGTGAGAACCGCCAGAGAGGTTCCACCCAGAATCGATCGAGATGACCAGGTCTGGCGATCGAAGAACGGGTGGGTGAAGAAGCCGGGGGGATGCGGAATCAAATGCACATAGCGGGCGGCCGCTACCAGAAAGATCACGATGACCGCGCTCATCCCCAGCATGAGAACGGTGTTGATGCGCGCCGAGGTCTGAATCCCGCGCACGTTCATCAGCGTGAAGAGCGCGACAAACGCCACCACCCAGGCGAAGTACGGAACTCCGGGCGCAAAGTTCATCGCGAACTTGCTGCAAAGGATCGTGCAAACCAGCGGATTGAGCATGTAATCCATGGCCATGCTCCAGCCGGTGACATAGCCAAGAACCGGATGCAGTTCCCTGCCCACATAGGTGAAGGCTGAGCCGGCGCTGGGATACACACGCGCCATGCGGCCGTAGCTGAAGGCCGTAAACAGCATGGCGACCATGGCGATCAGCACGACGGTGACGGCGTGTCCGTGCGCGCGCTCCGTCATGACGCCGTACACGGGCATGGGCGCGGTTGGCTGGATCACAACCAATCCGTACAGGATCAGGTCCCACAAGCCGAGGGCGCGGCGAAGCTGAGGCGCGTCGGGTGCGGTAGAACTCGGCATGAGGAGCCCTGCCTTTCTCTTGAGCGGGAGGTACCCGCCGTTTACCTTGGGTTCGCTAAGCTGCGGCCGTCTGGGCCAACTCCGTGGCCGTCGAGCAGTAAAGAGGAGTGCCGGGCTGCTGCAAAGCTCCGCAACGCCTCCAAGTTGAAGCCGGGATGAATGGTGTGCTGCGAAGTCAAGCTAAAGGCGGCCACGAGCAGGCCGAGATCCGTTGCCGACGGTGCAGCGTTGTCTTGTTCGCCGCTGACCAAGGGCATTCCCAGCACCAATCCGGCGAGAATGCCCGCCAGAAGCGCATCGCCCGCCCCGGCGGTCGACACCACGTTGACCGGGAGTGCGCGCCGATGGCGCCACGTCCCTTGATCGAGCACATCCACACCCTCGCTCCCGGAACTCACGACCAGGCGAATGTCGGGATTCATGGCGGCGGCATTGCGGCATTGTTCGAGCAAGTCCCGCTGCCCCGCCGAGCCATTCACTCCGCCAAGAGCGGCTGCTTCCTCGCGATTGACGGCCAGCAGATCAACGCTCGCGAGCAAATTCAGCCGGCGCACCTCATCCATCTCCCCGGCGGCAAAGGACGCCGCCCTGAAGCTGCCGGAGTCCGTTGCAATCTTCAGAAAGCGGGTGCGGGCACTGAGCGGCACCTCCGGGAGGCAAAGCGCGATTCC
>DAIDLI010000205.1 GCA_027449545.1 Acidobacteriaceae bacterium
CGCTCTCGTCGCCGTTCACCAGCACGTACTTGGGCTTAACCGATTGCTTGGGCACGAAGGACCACTTCATGCCGGTCGGGAACCCCGCGCCACCGCGGCCGCGCAGGTTCGACGCCTTCATCTCGTTGATGATCCAGTCGGCGCCCTGGGCCAGGCACTTCCTGGCAGACTCGTAACCGCCCAGCTCAATGTACTTGTCGATATTGGCGGCGCCCTGTCCGAAGCGGCGCGAGACGATCTTGACTTCGTCGGGATGGGAGACCAGGCGGGGCATTAGCGGCTCCCTCCGTTCTGCGCTTGATCGCGGTATTGCTTCAGGATGCCGGGGACGGACTCGGGCGTGAGCTCGTCGTGGAAGTCGTAGTTCACCTGGATGGCCGGACCCCACGAGCAGGCGCCGATGCACTCCACCTCTTCCAGCGAGAAGACGCCATCGGGCGTCACGCCCTTGTGGCCGATGTGCAGCTCTTCCTTGAATTTGTCGAGAATGTCATAGCCGCCGCGCAGCATGCAGCAGATGTTGGTGCAAACCTGGACGTTGTAGCGGCCGGCCGGCTTGAAGCGCAGCATGGAGTAGTAGCTGGCTACGTTGCGAACATCCAACTCGGTGAGGCCCAGGCGCTGCGCGATCTCGGTGATCACCCCATCGGAGAGGTAGCCGACCTCATCCTGCGCGTAGAGCAGCATGGGCACCAGCGCGGAACGCTTCACCGGATATTTGGTGACCAGCGCATCGAAACGCGCGGCGAGGGCGGGAGAAAAAATCGACATTGTCTCGGGATTCATTGCATCAACTCCCGGGACCAGGCTTCGGCTGCCATATCCAGATCCTCTTCGGTGCTGCCCGCGCCCTGTGGGGCGGCGGCGCGCAATCGGCCTTCCTGGGTCAACTCCAACATGCCTCCACTTCCATCTTCCCTTGTCCAGGCCACATTTGCGCCGCTGCGCTCAAGAGCGAGCCATTTGTCCGCGTGGCGCACCGTGATTTTGTTTTCCCCAAGTTCGACCGTTGCCTGGCGATTCCCATTTAACCCGTGCGCCGCGGTGTAACTGCGGAGCAGGGAAGCGAGTGAAACCCATAACTCGACGTAAACGGCCGAATCGAAGTCAGGCGCAGCGGCCACAAATCTTCCCCGAAATCTTCACGTCCTGTCATCCCGAGCGGAGTTGCTCGCGCTTTCTGCGAACCGCGGAATCGAAGGACCTGCTTCTTACCGATCAATCTCTCCCAGCACGATGTCGATCGAGCCGATGATTGCCACCAGGTCCGCAATCAGCCGTCCCTTGGCCATGGTTTCCAGGGCCTGCAGCGTGGCAAACGACGGATAGCGCATGTGGACCCGGTAAGGCTTGGCCGTGCCGTCGGAAACCACGTAGTACCCGGTCTGTCCGTGCCCGCACTCGATGGCCTGGTACACCTCGCCCGCCGGAACCGGGAAGCCCTCCGTCACAATCTTGAAGTGATGGATGAGCGCTTCCATCTGCGTCTTCATCTTCTCGCGATCGGGCAGAATGATCTTGGGCGCATCCGCCTTGACCGGACCGCCCGGCATCCCATCCAGCGCCTGCTGAACGATCTTGGCGCTCTCCCGCATTTCGATCAGGCGAACTTCATATCGCGCCCAGGTGTCGCCGTCGGTCGAGATCGGCACATGAAACTTGAATTTGTCGTATCCCGAGTAGGGCATGTCGCGGCGCAGATCCCAGTCGATGCCCGAGGCGCGCAGCGGCGGCCCAGTCACTCCCAGCGCGATCGCATCCTCCGGCGACAGATAGCCCACGCCCTTCAGCCGGTTGAAGAAGATCGGATTGCCGCTCAGCAGGTTCGCGTACTCGTCGATCTTCTCCGGAAACATCTTGATGAACGCCTGCACGCGATCCAGCCAGTCGATCGGCGGCTCCATGGCCAGTCCGCCGATGCGGAAGTAGCTGGTCATCATGCGCTGTCCGGCGACGGCTTCGAACAGACGGAGAATATCCTCGCGCTCGCGGAAGGTGTACAGAAACACCGTCAGCGCGCCGATGTCCATGGCATGCGTGCCCAGCCAGATCAGGTGCGAATTGATGCGGCTCAACTCGGTGAGCAGCACGCGAATCCACTGCGCGCGCTCCGGGATCTCGAGGCCGAGCAGCTTCTCCACCGCCAGGCAGTAGCAGAGATTATTGGAGAGCGGATCGAGGTAGTTGATGCGATCCGTGAGCGGAATCACCTGCTGGTAGAACTTGGCCTCGCAGGTCTTCTCGATGCCGGTGTGCAGGTATCCGATCTCGGGACGCACCTTGACGATGGTCTCGCCGTCGATCTCCACCACCAGGCGCAGCACGCCATGGGTGGCGGGATGCTGCGGGCCCATGTTCAGAACCATGTGCTGGCCGCCGAGGTTGGTGATCTCAGGAGTCTCAATGGCCGGCATCAGCGGTAGCCCTCCACGGGGTAGTCCTTGCGTAGCGGATGGCCCTTCCAATCTTCCGGCATCATGATGCGGCGCAGGTCGGGGTGGCCCTCGAAGCGGATGCCGAAGAGATCGAAGATCTCGCGCTCATAGAAATTGGCCGCTGGCCAGATCGGCGTGATCGATGGCACCGAAGGATCGGCTTCATCCACCAGCGTGCGCAGGCGGATGTACTCTTTGAAGCCATGCGACAGGAGGTGGTAGCTCAACTGGAAGCGGGGAACCGAAGGATGCCAGTCAACCGCTGTCACATCGTCGAAGAAGTTGTAACCCGCCGCACGCAGCGCCATGCAGGCCTCGCGAATTCGGTCCGGGGCGACGCTTAAGGTCAGTTCGCCGCGGTCGAGTTTGGCATCGGCAAGTGCCTCCGCATCCCAGGCCAGAATGGCTTTCACTGCGGGATGATCGGGCAGCGCGTCGAGGACGGCTTGCTTGCCCAGCAGCGTAGCGACTTCAGTCATCCGAATGGTCCGCCTTTTCCCAAGTCCGTTGGTTAGAGGTCTGCTTTGTCCTGGCTCCAGTTCAGGATGCCCTTGCGCACAATGTAGTAAAGGCCGACAGCGAAGAATCCGAGATAGACCACCATCTCCCAGAAGCCGAACAGGCGGGAGCCCGTGATCTGCGGCAGTTTGCGGTAGATCACCGCCCACGGCATCATGAACACCGCTTCCACGTCGAACAGGATGAAGATGACGGCCACCATGTAAAAGCGCACGCTGAAACGCCCGCGCGCGTCGCCCACAGGCTCGATGCCGCTCTCGTAAGTCGACAGCTTGACGCGATTGTTCCGGTGCTGACCGACGAACCAGGAAGCCGCCACCATGCCCCCGCCAAGCAACACGGCGACTACGACCTGCATCAAGAGCGGAAGGTATTGCCAGTGATAAGGAACCATCGCCGTCCAGTTCTCAACAAATGGTTAAGCAGCTTGTCCAATCGAGGGCGACCGCGTGCGTCTCCTTCGAAAGATTCCCTTGTTTGAGCTTAGGTTTTCGTTCGCCTCCCGTCAAGGCGAGGAGCGCGTGCAAGTTGATGCAACGACAGTGGGGAACGCAATGGGGACGCCGCGATCCCACTGCCCTAGCTATACCGTGCCGCCCCTGGCACAATGTGTGACCTAGATCACGTAAGTTCCGAATCGGGAGACGGACAATGCAGACAGGCAAATCCAGGAATCAGTACGAAGGTCATCTGGAGAAAGAGCGCCCGCGCACCGATCAACTGGGTGAGGATGACAGTATGCAGGCTATGCTCAGTGCGGATTGCAGCAAAGACGTGATTCCGATGCGTGCGCCCGCGCGCATGGCGCAATGTGGAACGGCCGCCGCTGTTTCCCGGCGAAGGCGGATCTCCGTAGAGGCCGGGCACGGCCTGGAACTGCTCGGGCACGCCATTGAGTACCTGACGGACGAGTACGTTCACGCCGGCGGTGATTTTTCTGCCGCTGATCCGCGCATCGAGGCCATCCAACTCCTCATGGCCCTCAATCGCCAGATCTATTTCGATTGTCCTGAGATTCCGAGCTTGGGAGAGCGCTGTCTGCACTGGCTGCATCGCCGCGCCGCCTGACCGCGGCATTGCACGCTGCGCTATCCGTTCCTTATGCAGAGAACCCCTCCTGGCTCCCGCCGGAGGGGTTCAGCGTTGATGCGCAAGCCGAGGTAAGCCACCCTGCCCGCGCTCTGACTACTGGCCCAGAGTGAGGACTGCAAACAGCACCAGCCACGCGATCCCCATCGCGTGCCAGAACCAGGCCGTCGCATCCACCGCGATCTGCCGATGATCCACCCGCTTCAGCAGATGCAGCACCACCAGGCACGCGATCAGCGCGAAGATGCCGAAGGCCAGGTGGGCGGCGTGCAGTCCGGTGATCAGGTAGAAGAAGTAGGATGCCGGAGTCGAGGACCTGTTGAAGGCGAACCCTTCGGCGGTGAGCTGATGCCAGGCGATCGCCTGCCCGATCAGGAACAGCACTCCGAGCACCAGCGTAGCGGCCAGCCACGGCAGGGTGCGCCGCAGCGCGGGGCGGCCGAGCCCCAGCCACTCCTCCAGCACATCGATCTCCTGAAAGATGTGATAGCGGGCTAACTCCATGGTGAGAACGCTGACCATGAGAATGGCGGAGTTGAGGAAGAGGATGGGGGGCATCAGGATGGGATGCCAGTCGCCGACCTGGCGCAGCGTTTGCGGATCCAGGTGGGTGCCTGTCTGGCGCGCGTAGAACAGCACCACCAGGACGACGAAGAACATCATGTCGCCTGCTAGGGCGCAGAACACAAAAGCGCGCACGCGGTGCAGCAGCTCGCGCGGCCCGCGATGCGCATTTTTCCAGTCGTCGTCTCCTCCGCCGCCTCCCCCGCCGGTCGGACGCCGGTCCACAGGCGGCTTGCCGCCAATGCCCGGAGACTTCCGTTCGGTTTCGACCGGGGTCGGGTAAAAAGTGGAAGGCATAACGGGCCTCTTTGCCGATGAGATTACACTTACTTTCGCTTGGACGCACCTGAAAATCGCACTGGATGTCGCGGACCGGGGGAAGAGGATTTCATGCGATGAAGAGATAGCCCTTTGCGGATCAGTCCTTTTTCACTCAAGTTTCTTGGATGCGGCAGCCGAAGATTGGGTGACGATCTCCACGAAGAGCTGGTGCACGCGCCGGTCCGTTGAGAGTTCCGGATGAAACGTGGCGGCCAGCACCGGGCCCTGCCGTACCAGGGTGGGGAAGCCGTCGCGCTCGGCCAGCGCTTCCACGCCTGGGCCGCTCTCCACAATCCGGGGGGCGCGGATGAACACCATCTCCAGGGCCTCGCCCGGCAGCTTCGTAGGCGCAGTGACGATGCTGGAGTCGATCTGCCGTCCGTAGGCGTTGCGCTCCACCAC
>DAIDLI010000206.1 GCA_027449545.1 Acidobacteriaceae bacterium
AGCCCGCACCGGCCGCATCCTGCGCGCCATCGGACTGGGCAGCCAGATCCTCTCCGACCTCGGCATCCAGCGCATCCGCCTGCTCTCCAATACCCCCATGCACATCCCCGCCCTCGAAGGCTTCGGCCTGGAGATCGTCGAGCAGGTCGCCATTCCCCTCGAACAGCGCTCTCCGCTCGCAGCGCGCCTCTGATGTGCGCGCCCGAGCATACCCTGCGCTATCAACGTCTATCCGCGCGGTGCTTTATGCTGGAAGTCGCAGCTGCAAGACCGAACGGCTGAACACTCCATTCCCCGGGACGCTCTCCATGCAAGCACCTGCATTGCCCCCTGACGAGAAAGACAGGCTGGCTGCTCTTCATTCCCTTCATCTCCTCGACACCGCCCCGGAAGAGCGCTTCGACCGTCTCACCCGTATCGCCCGGCGCATGTTCTCCGTGCCCATCGCGGTCGTCAACCTTATCGATGCCGAGCGCCAGTGGGCCAAGTCCGCCGCCGGCTCTTTCGCACAGCAGACCTCGCGTGAATCCTCCTTTTGCGGACACACCATCCTGGGCAGCGACGTTTTCTGCATCAACGATGCCCATGAGGACAGCCGCTTCCAGAACAATCCTCTGGTAGCCGGCGCACCTTCGATCCGCTTCTACGCCGGCTACCCGCTGCGCTTCGCTGGCCACAATCTCGGCGCCCTCTGCCTCCTCGATACCCAGCCCCGCAGCTTCTCTCCGGAAGAGCGCGACCTCCTCATCGATCTTGCCCACATGGTGGAAGCGGAACTCGCCTCCGAACATGAGGCCGCAACCGATGAGCTCACCGGCCTGGCCAACCGCCGCGGCTTCGAGCAGTTTGCCCAAAAGGCGCTGGGCGTCTGCGCGCGCGCGGAGGCCCCCGCCACCCTGGTCTATTGCGACCTGGATGGATTCAAGCCCATCAACGACGCCCACGGCCACGCCGAAGGCGACCGCGCGCTCCAGCTCTTCGCCCGCGTCCTCGCCGACACCTTCCGCGACAGCGACTTTGTGGCCCGCCTGGGCGGCGACGAGTTTGCCGTCCTGCTCACCAATTCCAATCGCGAAGCCGCCGAGCAGGCCATCTACCGAATGCGCATGGTCCTTGAAGAGGCCGTCTACAACGCCCGCCTGCCATACCCCATCCGCTTCAGCGCTGGCATCGCGGAGTTCGACCGAATGCGGCATCGCTCCGCCGACCAACTGCTCCGCGAAGCCGATGCCGCCATGTACGCGGACAAGAAAACCCGGCGCTGAGCCGTGCGCGCCTGCTTTAATATCGAACTGAATCACTTCATCCCTGTTTCTGCGAGACCTGCGCATGCTTCGCATCCTCCGGTCCTGGCCTTCGACCGCGCCCGTCGCGGCGCTCCTGCTGGTGCTGGCCGCGGGCTGCTCGCAAAACAATGCGGCCTCCAGCGCAACCGCTAACTTCGCGGTAGCGCTCGGCAGCTCCAGCGTGGCTGTGCCCCAGGACGGCACCCCAGCCACCCTCGCCGTCACCATTACCGGAGCCTCCGGTACGCCTGCCGTCGGTGTCAGCGGCCTCCCCGCCGGCGTCACCGAGCAGTTCACGCCCGTCGCAGGAGGACCCTCCGGAACCCTCAGTTTCATCGGCAACACCACCGTTCCGGCCGGCAATTATCCGGTCTCCGTCACCGTCACCGCCGGCAGCAGGGTTCAAAGCCAGGCCTTCACGCTCGTTAGTGCGGTAGTCGCCTCGATCAAGCCCTCCGTCGACACCAGCCTCGGGATCCAGGGCAATCTTCAGCAGTTCATGTCCACTTCATTCCAGATCTCCGGATACACGGGCAACTTCTTCGCTTCCGCTGCCTCCACCAAACAGTCCGAGCTGACCGCGCTCGCCCCACAGCACATTCGTCTGCAGGCTATCGGCGCGGCTCTTCCCATGACCGGCGACACCGCTACCGCAGCCGACTGGAACTTCACGCTTCTCGATCAGATTGTGCAGCCGGTGCTCAGCACCGCTGATCAGAGCCCCGAGTTCCAAATCGCCACCGCGCCCGCGTGGATGTGCCATCCTGACGGCACCTTCGACATCGCCGATCACCTCCACGACTTCGCCGCTTACGCCGCCAATCTCGTCCGCTACTACAACGCCGGTGGCTTCAACTGGGGCGGCCAGCACTTCCAGTCTCCCGGCGCGCAGCACATCACCTGGTGGGGCATCTTCAACGAGCCCAACCTCAACGGCCTCACCGCTGCGCAGTACGCCACGCTCTACAACACCGTGGTGCCGGCCATGCTCGCCGTCGATCCCTCGTTGAAGTTCTCCGCGCTCGAGTTCTCCGACTACGGCCTCGGCACCGGCCAGATGGGCGACCCCGAGCAGTACCTGCCCGCGTTCCTGGCGCCGGCGGCATCGGGCGGCGTGAACGCCCAGATCGACAGCATCTCCACCCACCTCTACGGCGGGTGCAACCAGCGCGATACCGACGCGGCGCTCTTCGCCGCCGTTCCCGGCTTCGCCGCCAACATCCAGTACTTCTACCAGGAGCTGGCTACCCGCGCCGATCTCGCCAGCGTGCCGGTCTGGGTCACAGAGAACAACGTCAACGCCGACTTCGCCGGCTCCAGCGGCATGAGCTCCTGCAACCCTACCCAGCTCTTCGTCAACGATCCGCGCGGATCCGATGCCTTCTTTGCAGCCTGGCGTCCTTATGTCTTCTCGCAGCTCGGCAAAGCCGCCAACCGCGCTCTTTATCAGTGGATGTTCACTGGGTCCACGCAGTACGGCGAGACCGACGCCAACGGCACGCCCTACCTGAGCTATTGGGTCGATCGCTCGCTGGAGAACGCCTTCCCCGCCCCGCCGGCAGGCACGCCGCCGCAGATCCTCACCACATCGCTTACAGATTCCGATTCGCTGGAAGTGCTGGCGGTCAAGAACGCCAGCGGCGTCGTCACGCTCATGGTGGTGAATCACGCCGTCCAGGCCACCACAGACGACAACGGCGCCGGCGCGCCGCGCACCGTGGTGGTCGATCTCTCGCGGTTCAATCTCTTCGGCGCCGCCAGCCTCAAGACGGTAGACGCCTCAACGAACCTCACCACCGGCCCGGTCAGCACCGCGATCACCCCGTCAAGCCGCATTACCCTGACGTTCAATGGCTACGGCACAGCGTTTCTCACCCTGACGCCGTGACGACGCTGCCGGGGAAACGGGACATCGCTTTTTTGTCGCCCTCTGGGAGGCGGCCCCAACCGATGTTTTTCCAAATCAGAATGAGGGTGCCCCCGGTCCCTCGCCTTTGGGGACCGGGGACGGCGTCAGTTGGAGCGACCTGCCCCCCCAAAAAACCCGCCAGGGAAAACTGGAGTTCTCTCGTAATGTGAAGGAGAGGACTTTGATGAAGAAGAGCCGGTTCACCGAAGAGCATCCGCCTGCCGCATACTGGACCCAGGCTTGGAGACAATCGATGGACGAATTGATGCGTGATGCCGCCTTGGTGCTAAACGAGCTTATGGCCGAATTCGTTCGACGCGGCAACGAAGAATATGAAAGGAACCCAAATTCCCAGGTTTCAGCTTGTTTCGCACTGGCCATCCGATCAACATCTCTACTTTGTGGAATGCTGCAGCTTTTGAAGCCTCAGACGAGGGATAGTCTGGAAGTTCTATCGCGGGCGTTTCTTGAGTCGCGTGATCTCCTGATGAGCTTCCGTTTCGACCAAAAAGGGACGCGCGACAAAATCGCCTATTGGTTCGCAGGTAACGCCGATAGCTCTTGGAAAGCGGAGCACAAGAAATGTGAAGAGTTTGTCAGGAAACTTGGGCACGGGAATTCCGAATTTGCTAAAAGATGGAGCATGATGACCACCCTCGCCCATCCAACGCGCTACGCGGCTGATAATTCCATTTCTTGCGCGACGCTCTGGGCCGCGCGGCCCCCGCGTGTCGACGACTACGATCGAATGATGGAATCGAAAATTGCGGACTACTTAACAAGTATTGCGTCCCTAATTGTGCTGACGACATGTGATTTTCCCGGACTCGTCTCACTCGAGTGTGACTTCGACCAGTTGCCAACGATCGATGTATTCCGCGAGAAGGTCTTCCAGATTGCCGTACCAGTGCTGAACAAAACGGCAGAAGGAGACCTGCCACCGTCCAGCTACCGCTCGTAACATTCTCGTTCGCCGGGCGCCCCAGGTCTCGCTTCTGA
>DAIDLI010000207.1 GCA_027449545.1 Acidobacteriaceae bacterium
CTTCATCTCGTCTCGAACAACGCTCAGCGTCTTGTCGTAAGTCGTCCACTTCAGATCCACCGGCCAGTCAGACGCCCACATCAGCCGCTGAGGAGCATAGGCGGCATGAAGACGCTTCACGTACTCCTGGGCGTCGAGCCACGGGTACGGCTGGCGGGAGATCGACCATGTATGGGAGATCTTCACAAAGACGCGGGGAAAACGGGCGAGCGCGATCAGCTTTTCCAGCTCCCGGGGTTGATCGATGGGGCAGTCGGCCATGTGATCGATCACCACCGTCAGCTCGGGACGCTGTTCGATGAGGGGTACCAGGTCCGGCATGCGGGTGATGGGCGCGTAGACCTGCATGGGAACTCGAAGGAATTGGGCGCGTTTCCACAAGGGCGGCATGAGAGGTCCCTTAATCCAGTCACCGCTGGCATCGCCAGCCGGACTGATGCGCACCCCGTGGAAGCCCTGCGCAGTGAGATGGGACAGCCGATCAGGGGCGGCGGGATCGGTCGGGTTGACCCGGCAAACTCCGCGAAAATAGGGGGCATAGCGCCGGATGGAATCGAGGCAGTAGCGATTGTCCCACTTATAGCCTATGTACTGGGCAATCACGGTGCGCTCCACGCCGTTGGCCCGCATCAATTCCAAAGCCATGGCCGGAGTACGGTTGTCCTGGGGATGGTCCTTCGCGCCCGGTGCCCAGGGGTAGCGGGGATCATTGATCCATACATGGATCTGAGCGTCGATGATCTTGAATGTTGGCGCGGGGCCTGAGATTGCCACCGCAAGCCCTGCAAGGGAGAATTCCCGGCGTGTCATCCTCATCGGTAAAGTGGCTCCAGTCTCAGGTGGCCTCGCTCGACTCCGAATATCGAGTTTCTTGAGATCTCGGACAACAGTCAAGGAGAGTCATTTCCCGGGTACGCCACTCGGCCGTCGTTCGAGAACTTCGGCATGCTGGCCTGCTGGACTGATCTGAAGTTCCGGACGAGCGTGAGGGGACATTTCCTCGCTGCGGCCCAGTCTGATTAGCTCAACGGTCTGAAACAATCGTCTTGAGAGAGAACTCAAGCCAAAGGGAGAGATGGAAACCAAGGTCGCCATCATTGGAGGTGGGCTCGCGGGGCTTTGCGCAGGTAAGCTCCTGCACTCTGCGGGCATCAATTTTCTCTTGCTTGAGGCACGCGAGCGCCTCGGCGGCCGCATCCTTTCCGTGGATCAGAACGGCTCGCCGTCTGAAGATGGTTTTGACCTCGGCCCCTCCTGGTTTTGGCCGGAGATGCAGCCCGCCATCGGGGCCGTGGTGAAGGATCTCGGGCTGGACACGTTTCCTCAGCATGGCGAGGGTGATGTGATCTTCCAGCGAATGTCTCGTGAGACTCCGTGGCGCTACCGGCCCACACAGCAGGAGCCGTGGTCGATGCGGATTGCGGGTGGAGCAGGGACGCTGGTGAGAGCTCTTGGAAAGAAGTTTCCCCCCGAGCGCATTCTTCTGGGCGCACGCGTTGAGCGCGTTAAGCTTGGCTCAACATATTCAACTCTGACATATTCGATGACGGACGGCGCGGAACAAGGAATCGTAGCCGAACAGGTAATTGCGGCGATTCCGCCGCGGCTGCTCGCAGAGATCTCATTTTCCCCGTCAATGGATGCTGCAGACATAGATCGCTGGAGGGCCACACCTACGTGGATGGCTCCTCACGCGAAGTTCTTTGCGGTGTACGATCGCCCGTTCTGGCGGGAGGCTGGACTCTCGGGGACGGCGCAGAGTCTCGCTGGCCCTCTCGCTGAGATTCACGACGCGACCACTGCTTCTGGTAAGGCCGCTCTGTTCGGTTTTCCGGCCGTCGGAGCTGATGCGCGTTTAGCCATGGGAGAAGCAGCACTGAAGCGAGCTTGCCTCGATCAACTGGCTCGTCTGTTCGGGCCGGAGGCGCTCGAGCCACAAGCCACCCTTCTGAAGGACTGGGCAGCCGATCCACTCACTGCCACCGCGCAAGATCAAAGTGGAGGCGAACATCCACACCCTTCCGCCGAGCCTTGGGTCACGGGCGTATGGCGCGAACGCTTTTCGCTCGGAGGAAGCGAAACGAGTCCAGTCGAGCCGGGCTATATGGCCGGTGCAGTAGTGGCTGCGGAACGCGCTGTTGCGGAAGTCATGCAGCGGTTGGACCAGGTTCATTCAGCCTGAAGGAGAGACTGCCTGGATGCGCCGAATCGATCACATTGTCATCGCAGTCCGGAACCTCGACCAGGCTGCCGACGTCTATCGCAAGCTTGGATTCCAAGTAGGGACTCGCAATCGCCATCCTTGGGGAACAGAGAATCGCCTGATACAGTTTGAGTCCTCCTTCATTGAGCTGATAACCGTCGGGACTGGTGCTCAGGTGATGCCGCATCAGCCCCGGCAGTTCAGTTTTGGAGCATTCATCCAGAATTTTCTCGAGAAGCGCGAGGGCATCGCGATGATGGTGCTAAGCAGCGAAGACGCAAGAGCGGATGCCGCTCTTTTTCGCGAGCAAGGCATAGGAGATTTCGAGCCCTTCTGGTTCTCTCGAAAGGGCGTACGGCCAGACGGATCGGAGGTTCAGGTTGCGTTCACGCTTGCGTTTGCCCATGATCCCCTCGTACCAGACCTGTCGTTCTTCGTCTGCCAGCAGCACTATCCGGAGAACTTCTGGAACAGACAATTCCAGCGGCACTCGAACACCGCAACAAATATCGTCGAGGTCACGCTTGCCGGAGACGATCCTAAACGTCACCAGCATTTCCTGAGCGCCTTCAGCGGCGCTGTACCTCAACATCGCCCGGACGGGGGGATGACTTTCCGGCTTGACGACGGATATATTCAGACAGTCCCATGCGCGGCTCAGAATCGCTCCCGCCCATCAGCGAGTCTGACGTCCTTCACCGTTCGCGTCGCCGACCTTCAATCCGCGAAGCGGCTCATCAGGCGCGAAGGGCTGCAGTTCATGGATTCGGATGAGGATGTCGTCATCGCCCCTCATCATCTAAACGGGGTGGAACTCCGATTAGCAACTCCAACGAAACACCTGTGAAGCAACCGTCTGCCGATCATGGGGATGCTCAGCCGCACGGTATTCTGGAAGAGACCGCGTAAAGCACCCTTTTCGTGAGGGAGAGCCTGATCCGCAGGTCAATCCGCCGCTCAGCCGGCATTGAAGAGATGTTCTCTCCCATGGACCCCTCCCCTAGACCCGATCCAGCACCCAGCGCCGAAGGTCTCAATTCTTCTAGCCGTAACCTGCTGCCCTGGTTGGTCGCGGTCGCCTTTTTCATGGAGTCGCTTGACACGACCATCCTCAACACCGGCGTCCCCGTCATAGCCAAGGCGCTCAGCGTCACCGCTCTGGCCATGAAAGCCGTCCTGGCCAGCTATACTCTCGCCCTCGCCATCTTCATCCCGATCAGCGGGTGGATGGCCGATCGTTTTGGCACGCGCCGTGTGTTCGCCACCGCCATCGGCATCTTCACACTTGGCTCGCTGCTTTGCGGCATCTCGACTAACATCCACGAACTCGTCCTGTGCCGTGTGCTCCAGGGCTGCGGCGGCGCCATGATGGTTCCGGTGGGACGTCTCACGCTGGTGCGCGCCTTCGCCAAGCATGAACTCGTGCGAGTAATGAGCTTTGTCTCCATTCCCGCCCTCGTCGGTCCCATGCTTGGTCCGGTCGCCGGCGGCCTCATTGTCGATTACCTACACTGGCGCGTGATTTTCTTCCTCAACATCCCCATTGGGCTCCTCGGGCTGGTCCTGGTATACCTTCACCTGCCCGACTATCGCGAGGAAGATACCCCGCCTCTCGATCTGCTGGGCCTCATCCTCTTCGGTTCCGGAGTGGCCCTGCTCTCCTACGTCCTGGAGGTCTTCGGCGACCACACCCTCAGCGCGCGCGAAATCTTTGGCTTGCTCGCGATTTCCTCCGCCCTGCTGGCCGGCTATTGGCTGCATGCCAAGGAAGCCCCTTTCCCTCTGCTCCGGCTCGCGCTTTTCCGGCTCCGAACCTTCCGCGCGGCCGTCGGAGGGGGCTTCATCACCCGTCTCGGCATCGGCGGCGTGCCATTTCTCCTGCCACTGCTCTATCAGATCGGCCTGGGGTATACCCCTGTCCAATCGGGATTGCTCATCATGCCCCAGGCCATCGCAGCGATGGTGATGAACGCCTTCATGACCCGGCTGCTGAACCGTTTCGGCTACCGCTATATCTTGATCTCAAACACCTTCATCATCGGCGTCTTGCTGGTGCTCTTCGCCACCATTGGCCTGCGCACACCGCTCTGGGTGATCGTGCTGCTCGCCTTTGTCTACGGAGCCTTCAGCACTCTGCAATACACCAGCATGAACACCCTGGTCTACGCGGACGTGGCCGAAGAGGACACCAGCGCCGCCAGCACCATCTTTGCCACCATGCAGCAGATGGCCCTCAGCTTTGGCGTAGCCATCGCCGGTCTGGCCACCGCCTTCTTCCTCCCTGAGCATATCTGGCAGATTCCCATCGTGTTTATCCATGGAATCCACAAGGCTTTCATCGCTCTCGGAATCCTGACAGTCGTCTCCACCGTGGTCTTCCGCAATCTGCGCCATCGTGACGGGCTGTCCATTAGCCGGCAGAAGCTGGTTCATGCCGGTTGACACCTGGGATAGAGGCGCTGATAAACCCGAAACCGCGGCGCAACAGATAGAAGCCATCGGGACAAAGGGCTATACTCAGGATTCTGCCGAGCTCGGCGGAGTTTCTGCTCAGATCACCTAATCTCTGGACCCCAAGGAGGAATTATGGATAGGAGAAGCTTTTTCAAGAGCGGCGCAATTGCAGCAGGAGCAGCGGCCGCTCCAGCCCTTTCCTCAGCGATGCCGTGGCCGTCGCCCTCTGACGCAGGTTTCAAGCCGATCCCCAGGCGCAAGCTGGGCAAGACCGGCGAGGAGCTCTCGATTCTTGGTCTGGGCGGCATCGTGATTACCAACTCGACCCAGGCGGTGGCCAATAACACCGTGGCCCAGGCGCACGCCGCCGGGATCAACTATGTGGATGTGGCGCCCAGCTACGGGGATGCGCAGCAACTCTTGGGGCCCGCGCTGAAACCCTATCGGGACAAGTTTTTCCTGGCCTGCAAGACCGGCAAACGCGACAAGGCCGAGGCGGCCGAGGCCCTCGACAATTCCCTCAAGTTGCTTGAGACCGATCACGTGGATCTCTACCAGCATCACGCCGTTACCACCGTCGAGGATGTGAAGCGCATCATGGGCCCGGGCGGGGCGCAGGAGGCGTTCGAGGCCGGGCGGAAGGCCGGCAAGATCCGCTATCTCGGATTTTCGGCACATTCGGAAGAGGCCGCGCTAGCCCTGCTCGACCACTTCGATTTCGACACCGTGCTCTTTCCCATCAACTTCGTGCTCACATCGCAGAAGAACTTCGGCCCGCGCGTCATCGCTCGGGTACATGAAAAGGGCGCGGGCATGCTGGCCATCAAAGCCATGGCTAAATCGAAATGGCCTGCCGGAATGGACAAGGCGCAAAAGCCGAACCCGAAGGAGTGGTACGAGCCCTGCTCTCTGCCGGAGCAGGCTGCCCTGGCCTTGCGCTGGACACTCTCACAGCGGATTACCGCCGCCATCCCGCCGGGCGACGAGCGCTACTTCCCACTGGCCATGTACGTGGCCCAGAACTTTCAGCCCATTACTCCGGAAGAGGAGAAGCATCTGATCGCCAGCGCCGCCGACGCATCTCCTATCTTTCCGCACGCGTAAGCGAGAGTCAGGGCTGGAATAAATCCAGCGTATCGTGGGAGTGCGGCGCGACTAATGAGGGTAGGGCAGACGGCTCGATGCCGAGCAGATGGAGTAGCGACCGTTCGGCGACGGCAAGATATTCCCCGAATCGCACGCCGCCAGCTTCGCGCTCATCGCCTATGCCTCGGCTTACTTCAAGGTGAGGTGTGTGGCGGCGTTTACGGTGGCCATCCTCAACAACCAGGCCCATGAGATTCTACTCGCCGGCGGTACTGCAAGCAGTAGGCAACTGAGGTCCGCACACAGTGCGGGCCTCAGTTTGTTTGCGGTGAGGATTCCTGCGCAGACCGCATGCCCAGGATCTCGATCTCCAGGCCGCCGAAGTCGGGATGGGGATTCTCGCGAATGCGGTAGGCAACGTCGATCGCGCTTCCCTGCTTCAGGCCGAGCGCTGCGGCTTCATCGGCAAGGTTCCAGCCCAGCGCGCGAATGGAGCCGCCGCCGCGGGTGGCCGAGTTCCCCGGCATCTCGCGCGCGAGTTCGAGCCGCACGTGACGTTCCTTCATGATGCGGGGCGCAGCCACCAGATGCGCGGCGCGGGCCACAAAGACCGGCTCGGGATTGCCGTGCCCAAAGGGCTCGAGTTTCTTTAACCAGCCGGCCAGCACCGGGGTGATGTGGCTGAGCGGCAACTCGGCGTGAATGCGCAGGACGTGCTCCGGATCGCGCGCGGCGAGATGTTCGGCGGCATAGGCGCGCAGGCGCTGCTTGAGCTCGGGGAGATTGGCGGCGGGCATGGCAAAGCCAATGGCGAAGGCGTGCCCGCCAAAGCGCGTGAACAGCTCGGCGCAGGGCTCGATGGCGCCGAGCAGCGGAAATCCATCCACCGAACGGCCCGAGCCGTGAGCAATGCCATCCTCAATGCTGACCACAATGGCCGGCTTGGCGGTGCGCTCCACCACGCGCGAGGCCAGAATGCCAATGACGCCGCGATGCCAGCCATCGCCCTCGACCACCAGCAGGCGATCCTGGATGAGCTCGGCATCGGAGGCAAGGCGGTTTTCGATGATTCCCAGCGCGGAGGCTTCCACCTCGCGGCGCTCGCGGTTCAGCCGTTCCAGCTTGCCAGCCAGTTCCACGGCGCGCTGCGCATCCCGGGTGGAGAAGAGCTCGATGACATCGGAGGCAACATCCATGCGCCCGGCGGCGTTGATGCGGGGCGCCAGGCGGAATGCGACGTCGAAGCCGGTGAGTTCCTTGGCCGCGGGGTCCAGCTCGGCCGCGGCAAAGAGCGCGCGCAGGCCGGCTCCCACTGGGCGGCGCAGCTCGCGCAGTCCGAGCGCGGCGAGGGTGCGGTTTTCGCCGCGCAGCGGCACGGCGTCGGCGATGGTGGCGATGGCCGCCATCTTGAGAAAGCTGGGCAGAATCTTCTCGCGGGTACGCGCGGCATCGTGCTTTTCCAACAGCGACTGGGCCAGCTTGAGCGCGACCGCGGCCCCGCATAGGGCCTTCTCGGGATACGTGCAGCCGTGCTGGTTGGGGTTGAGGATGGCCAGCGCATCGGGCACGCCATCGCCTGCCTCGGGCAGGTGATGATCGGTGACGATCAGGTCCAAGCCGAGACGGCGCGCGGTTTCGGCCTCGGCAAAGGCGCGCATGCCGGTATCGACGGTGATGACCAGGCGCACGCCCTCGGCGAAGGCGGTCTCGAGCACGCTGGACTGCATGCCGTAGCCCTCGCGCAGGCGATGGGGCACGTGAAAGCGCGCGCTGCCACCCAGCATCTCGATGGCGGTCTTGAGCATGACCACGGCGGTGGTGCCATCCACGTCGTAGTCGCCGTAGAGCAGGATAGGTTCGCGCGCGGCGATGGCGCGATCGAGGCGCTCGACAGCGGCCGCCATCCCCAGCATCAGGTGGGGATTGTGCAGTTGCGCCGCGTCGGGGTTGAGAAAGGCGAAGGCCTGGGCGGAATCGCTGACGCCGCGGGCCAGCAGCAGTTCGGCAATCACGTCGGGAATGCGGGCTTCGCGGGCCAGCGCTGCGGCTGTCTCTGGCTGCGGCTCGGCAAAGCACCAGCGCTGACGGGGCTTGCGCCGTTCAGGCGGCGCGGCGATGGCATCCTGGATTCCAGCCGCGCCCACCGTGCCTACTCGTCCTCGTCGTCGCGGGAATCGCTGTCGTCGATCACGATGTCCTGAAAGCCCTCGACGTCTTCCACCAGCGACTGGAAGCGCTCGTACCACTCGGTCGTGGTTTCGTGCAGAAAGGCCATGCCCTGGTAGACAAAGCCGAGCTGAATGTAGCCCACCATGCCCGCGTAGTTGCGCAGCCACTTGGCTTCGACCAGCTCCGAGGCCTCTTCATCGGGGAAGTTCATCTCGGTGGCCTGGTCGATGAGCTCGTCGATCTCTTCGCGCTCCAGGCTCATCTCGCTGAAGGTAACGAAGGGCGCGCCCACGTGCTTGGCCATCTCGACGAAGTCTTTCCATGCGTCGGGGTTGCCCTGGTCCTCCCAGAGGACGGAGGGGATGTCGTCGGTGACATAGCCGGGCAGGCGGCGCATGCCGTGCCCTTCGATGAAGGCCACCATGTCGTCTTTCAGGCCGAGAAGGTTATCAGAACTCATAGTCAAACCATCATTCTCGCAGATGGGGGCGGGGCGGGAAGCCGAATTGTAAAAAGTGCGGGTCTGGACGATCTCCGGACGGGCTTTCGAGCCCCCCAAACCTCCGCACCAACACCATACACCCGCGGGGAGCAGGCGGGCTGGATCGCTGCGCAGGAAGCCTGTAGTCTCAAAGCAGGGGCGCCGCGCCCTGCGCCACGATCGTCCCCCATTTCAAGGAGCTTGATTTTGTCCGCGTTCGAACGTCACGTCTTTGTCTGCCATAACGTCCGTCCCGCCGAGGCGCCCCGGCCCTCCTGCTCCAGCGACGGCAAGAGCGAACTGCACGCCCGCCTGAACCAACTGACCAAGGATGCCGGCCTGGGCGGCCGCGTGCGCATCAACAAATCCGGCTGCCTGGATCAGTGCGAGCACGGGCCGATGATGGTCGTCTACCCGGAGGCCGTCTGGTATGCCAATGTGAACGCTACCGACGCCGAGGAGATCGTTCGCGAGCACCTGGTGGGAGGCCGTCCGGTGGAGCGGCTGCGCATCTCCGATGCCTGCCTGAACGCCAAGGATTGCCCGCACCGGAGCTGAGAATGGCACAAGGTGGGCGGTTCCCTGCCGCCGGGAACTGCCCACCCTCAACCTGAACTGCTTGCGGGTGTACATCATCCGGGGCGGTGCGTTATTCTGAACCTTCAAACCCATGATCTTCTCTCGCGATTACATTGGGTATCTGGCCCGCCGCACAGTCAAGCATCTCATCGACGCCAAGATGATCACCACGACTGATGCCAAGCTCACCGAGGAGCGCGTCAACGCCGCGCTGCTGGATGAGCTTTCGCTCGAAGACCGCATCAACGAAGAGGTCCGCGTGATCCTGGAGGCCTACTCCGAGGAGATGCGGAAGTCGGGCGCGCAGTACGCCGAGATGTTCAAGAAGGTGAAGACCGAGCTGGCCAAGAAGTACAAGGCGGTGCTATGAGGATCAGCCGCGACAAGCTCAACAAGCTGGCTCACACCGTGGCCGATGCGCTGGCCGAGATCGACGAGGTGGGCTTCCTCGAAGACCGCAACACCATCCGCCAGGAATCGCGCAAGATCCTCGAGCAGTTGCTGGTCGAGGAGGGCAAAATCGACGCCGCGGCCCGCGCCAAGATCGCCGGCCAGCGCAAGATCATCCTCGAAGGCTCCCAGGAGTGGGAGATCCTGTACCGCAAGTACTACAACGAGGAAGTGCGCAAGCTGGGGATCTGAGAGCGAAACAACTTGGCGGGATTCAATAAGGTCAGAAAAAAACGGCGCTGCGAGCGCCGTTTTTTTATTCCGGCACGATTTCGATCTCGTTGCCTTCGGGATCGTGGACCACCAGGCGGGTAATGGCGGAGCGGATGTTGCGATCCGCTTTGGCGTCGGTGCCGTCGGCCACCAGCTTGTGGAAGTCGGCTTCGATAGCCGGCGTCTTGAAGACGATCGCGGCCCACCCTTGACTGGAGTAGGGGGTCGCGTTGGGATGGCGCACGGAGCCCTTCTGCCAGACCAGGTCGATCCGGTAGGTGGGCAGCACGATTTGACGGATTTCGTAGTCCGCCCCGGCGCTGGAGCGCAGGGCCTCCTTAAAGCCGAAGACGCGCTCGTACCAGGCCTCCTCGCGGTCGATATTCGCCACCGAGACGGTCACGTGCTGGGGGTAAAGCTGCAAGGGATTACTGTTGTTGACTTTTTGCGCCGGAGCGGTTCTCCAGGCGGGCGCCAGCATGATCAGCATCGTTGCCGCCCAGGCGGCAAAACGGGTTCCGCGGCCCACTCTTTGCTCCTCAATGGGGATGAAAAAGGTTCTCTTTCTTCAATGGTAACGCGACGGCTCCTGGAGCGGCATGAAGAGGCAGGGGCATCGAAAAACCTCAGTTCACAGGCCAGTTCACGGGGGTCAGCTACGCCCATCCGCTGAGGGAGAACGGTGGAGACGTGACACCCCATGCGAACGGCGGAAGAACCCATTTGGCGCTACAATACCGGAGGCAGGAGAACCGGGCGGTCGCTGCCGGGGCAGGCTTTGGCCTGAGCTCCGGGAGAGGAAAGTCCGAACTCCGCAGGGCAGTGTGCCGGATAACGTCCGGGACGCGGGCGTCAAGGCCCGTGGACGGCCAGTGCCACAGAGAAGATACCGCCATTGCGGCCCTCCATTGGGAGGGCGCCTCCTTTGGGAGGCGTTCGGGGGTGGACCTCAGGATTCGTCCGAAGGTCCACCCCCCGCAGGGGTAAGGGTGAAAAGGTGCGGTAAGAGCGCACCGCTCCGGCAGTAATGACGGAGGCAGGGTAAACCCCACACGGAGCAAGACCAAATAGGGAGGGAGGCGCGAATCCGGAGCAAGGTTCGCACCCGGCATCGGCCCGATGCCGCAAGGCTGCTCCAGCTTAGGCCGAAACCTCCGGGTAGGTCGCTGTTGAGCGTCCGCGGCAACGCGGCGTCTAGAGGAATGACCGCATAGAACAGAATTCGGCTTATGGGTTCTTCTGCCGAAAACGTTTGGCCCGGGGCGAATTTCCCCGGGCCTGACCTTTTGTGCGGGTCCATGCAGCACGAAAATCGCAGGAATCATTGCGGCCCTCAACCGTTGTTTCCTTGGCACCTGGCGAAATCAGGGGAGATGACCTCGGTGGAGAAGGAATGCGAAGGAATACAATGAAGGTGCCAACGCTCTTTGGCTCCGGCGCGCTGACGTTTGTTCGTTCCCTTACCCAACAACAGAACTTCGACCCTAAACATGCTGCCTCGATTTCGCGCATCCTCACTTTCGCTTTTGATCGTCTTGTTTTTTTTTACGACGATTGCTTTGCCTGTGCGTGGAGCCGATCGTGACCTCGCGTGCCGGACCAATTCCCCGTGCGCGCATGCAGCATCCGCTGTGAGTTCCAGCAACGACAGCGCAGCAGACGTCACCCCGCCGGCCTCGTCATCAGCCGCGCGCCGGGGCAGTGCCGTCTTCCTCGCGCCTGGCCATCCCATCGTGATCCCAAGGCTGACCCAGCAGCCGGTGCTGAACGATTTTCTGGCTAGTCCAGTGCGCCCCGCAGCGGCGCAGATGCTGCGCATCAATCAGTTCGTCGAGCGTTATCCCGACGATGGCCACCGGCCGAGCAATTCCACCGTCGCCTTCCTGGGCTATACCCATGATTATCTGTTCGTGGCCTTTCTGTGCCATGCCCGGGATCCCAAGCTGGTCCGTGCCCATATGATGGCGCGGGATTCGCTGGGCGACGATGACAACGTGCAGGTGATGCTGGATACGTTCTACGACCAGCGCCGCGCCTTCGTCTTCGAGAGCAATCCCCTGGGCATCCAGGCCGACGCGCTCTACACCGAGCAAACGGGCTACGATTTTTCCTTCGATACCGTGTGGGACACCTGGGGCCGGCGCACCCCCTGGGGCTATGCCGTGCTGATGCGGATTCCGTTCGCCAGTCTCTACTTTGCCAAGAGGCAGCCGGACGAGCTGCGAACCTGGGGCATCATTCTCATGCGCACGCAGTCGCTGGCCACCGAGCAGGACTTCTGGCCGCGCAACCGCCACGATGTCGCGGGGAAGCTGACGCAGGACATGCGGGTGGAGGGCTTCGCCGACGTGGCGCATGGGCAGAACAAGCAACTCGAGCCCTATGCATTGGCGCGCAACCTGCGGCAGTTGAACATCGCCAACCCCACCGATCCGTACTTCCAGGTAAAACACCTGCAGGGCTACAGCGGCCTCGACTCCAAATTCATCCTCCACAACAGCCTGGTGCTCGACACCACGCTAAATCCGGATTTCAGCCAGGTAGGCGTTAATAACCCGGCGGCGCCGAACCAGCGCTTTCCGCCTTACTTCCCTGAGGTGCGACCGTTCTTCATTGAGAACAGCAGCTACTTCATGACGCCCTTCAATCTCTACTACACGAACAATATTGTGACGCCCCAGTTCGGGGCGCGGCTCACTGGCAAGCTGGGACCTTGGGCGCTGGGCGTGCTGGGTGTCGATGACCGCAGCCCGGGCCAAGCGGTGCCGCAAGGGAATCCGGAGTACGGGACGCGCGCGCACTTTTACGTCACCCGGGTGAATCGCGACGTCGGCAAGCAGGCCGATGTCGGCCTGATCTATACCGACCGTGAGTACCTCAACTCCTTCAACCGCACCGGCGGACTGGATTACCGCGCCCAGGTCCGCCACCGCTGGACCTTCGCCGGCCAGGCAGTGACCTCCGAGACGCGCAACATCAGCAACGACACGGCCGGCGAGCAGTATTGCCTGGGCTACTCGCTGAGTTGCAGCGGCCAGGGCTACTACGACGAAGTCAGCTACTCCGACCTGCACCACAACTTCTGGACCTCCTACACCGATACCGCGGCCGGCTACGTAACCGATACCGGCTTCTTCCAGCGCCCCGACGTACGCGAGGCCAACGGCTCGTTCAGCTACTACATTCGACCGCGCAGCGGCCCCTTGCTCTCCGGCGGACCGGACCTCTACACCGAGCGCATCTGGGACCATCACGGGATTCCGCTGGACTACTACTTCAATCCCTCCTGGTCTTTCAACTTCAAAGCCCGCACCTCGCTCAACCTGAATCTGAGCCTGGGCCAGGACCGGCTGCGGCCCATCGATTACCCGGCCTTGAGCAGCAACGTGGAGTATCACAGCCACACCGAGGGCTTCACCTTCTACACCTCGCCGGTCCCTTATATGGCGCTGGGGGGCGGCTATTACGCTGGAACCGAGATCAACTACGAGCCCCCAGCCAACCAGGGTCCGGGGCCGGTGAACGTGGCATCGCCTAATCTCAACTTTGAGGTCAAGCCCTGGCACTTCTTCGATCTCCAGAACAGCTACATCTATACTCACTTCACCGATATGGACACAGGTAATTTGGTTTACGACAACCACCAGGTCATCATGCGCTGGAACTACCAGATGAACCAGGCGGTATCGGTGAACCTGATCGGCCAGTACATTGCTACTCTGCCCGATCAGCAGTACACGCAGCTCACCAACTCCAAGACGCTGTTTGCCGACGCCCTGTTTACCTATATGCCCCATCCGGGGACTGCCGTCTATTTCGGCTACATCGGTAACTTTGCCAACATCAACCGCGCGTTGTGCACCTTCGAGGCGCCCAATCAATGCAATCCCAACGCTCCCATCCTGGCCCCCAGTTCCTACCTGATGAATGACCAGAAAACGGTGTACTTGAAGCTCTCCTACCTGCTGCGCTTCTGAAAGTTGGAGCCTGGTCGTGGATCGTGATTCATGCAGGATGACGCGGAACGGTAAACTATCTTCATGCTTCGTGTGAAGCGGCTGGACCCTGCCGCCCGCCTGCCCGTCGTCGCGCATCCCGGCGAAGATCTGGGCTACGACCTGTTTGCCCTGGAATCCGTGACGCTGGCCCCCCGGGCAACTGTGCGCTTGCGCACCGGCATCGCCGTGGAGGCGCGCGATCCGCACACCGGAGCGGCGCTGGGGCTGCTGGTGCGCGACCGCTCGTCCATGGCGGCACGGGGGCTGGCCACCACGGGCGGGGTTATCGACGCCGGCTACCGCGGCGAGATCCAGGTGGTGATGACCAATCTGGGAGAAAGCGCGATCGAGATCGGCGCCGGCGACAAGATCGCCCAGATGATTCCGGTGCCTGTGCTAACAGGGATCGTTCACGAAGCGGAAGACCTGGAGGACTCCGCCCGCGCCGGCAAGGGTTTCGGCAGCTCCGGCAAATAGCCGGCGGGGCAGCCCGAGTGAAGTCTCATCGATTTCAAAACTCCGCAATTTCGCGCTGAACAGGAACTGCGGCCGTCCAAGATTCCGTACACTATTGGGACTGGCACCGCGTACATTGGAATCCGTTGTTCCCTTCCCCGCCCGCAGGCGTCAGGAGGCGGCGAGGTGGGGTCCGGCGATGCGGCAGGCGCACCATGAATCTGATTGAAGGCTTCAAACTCGCGCTGCAATCGCTGTGGGCCAACAAGATGCGCACGGTGCTGACGCTGATCGGCATCGAAATGGCGGTGGCTTCGCTGATTATGGTGGTCACGCTGGTGCAGGGCGCCCGGGTCTACATCAGCACCAAGCTCTCGGGGTATGGCGCCGACGTCTTCAACGTGACCCGCATGCCCAGCGTGATCTTCGGTCCCGAGGAGTATCTCCGCTACCAGAAGCGCAGGATTATCCAGTTCGAGGACTATGAGACGGTCCGCGAGCAGTGCACCGATTGCAGCCAGACCGGCGCCATGCTCTACCGTACTTCAACCGTGGTTGCCGGAGGACACTCCAGCGACAACACCCAGGTGCAGGGTGAGACCTGGACCATGCTGGCGCTCAACAACATCGATATTGCTCTGGGCCGCGGCTTTATCCCAGCCGACGATGAGCATGCGACGCACGATGCCGTCGTGGGGCCGGACATCGTAGATAACCTGATGGGACCGGGCGATCCGATTGGCAAAGAGATCCGGGTGGACGGGGTGCTGTACACAATCGTCGGCGTAGCCGTGCGCCAGGGCAAGACCATGGGCTACTCGCAGGACAACTGGGTCGCGGTGCCCATCACCACCTATCGCCATACCTACGGCGACAACGATTCGGTGGACATCTACGCCCGTGCTAGCGGCGGAGCCCAGGCCATGGAGCGTGCCATCGACCAGGTGCGCGTGCTGATGCGGGTGCGCCGCCACGACCTGCCCGGAACCCCCGACGACTTTGAGATCGAGACCAACAGCACCTTTCTCGATATCGCCAATCAGTTTCTCGGCCTGTTCGCCTGGATCATTCTCGGCCTCTCCTCGATCGCTCTGGTTGTCGGCGGCGTCGTGATCATGAACATCATGCTGGTAACGGTAACGGAGCGGACTCGGGAAATCGGCGTGCGCAAGGCGCTGGGAGCGCGCCGGAGCGACGTGCTCGCACAGTTCCTAATGGAGAGCGCATCCATGTCGCTAGTGGGCGGCGTCTTCGGGATTCTTCTCGGCGTGGGAGTTGGCAAGCTGATCACGGTGACCATCGGATTCCCCACCGCCGCGCCGCTGTGGGCCATTCTGCTGGGCCTGGTCCTGGCCGGCGGGGTGGGCGTCTTCTTCGGTGTGTACCCAGCCAGCAAAGCCGCGCGTCTGGACCCAGTGGTGGCGCTGCGCGCGGAGCTGTGAACTGCTCATGAAAACTCCGGAATCGGTCAAACTCGCCCTCGACACGCTGCGCGCCAACAAGCTGCGCTCGGGACTGACTGTGCTCGGCATCGTGATCGGCGTGACGACGGTGATCACCATCTCCTCGATCATCAGCGGCCTGAACAACCGCGTCTCCGATTTCGTGAGCTCGCTTGGCTCGAACGTGATCTGGGTGACCAAGATGCCGCTCATCGGAGTGCAGCCCACCGCCGAGCAACTGGCGCGCAAGGATCTGACCTACGCGGATGTGATTGCGCTTCGCCATCTCCCGCATGTGCTGGCCGTGGATGGCGCCCGTCAGCATGCCGCCCAGTTCCGGGTGGGCGAGGTAGACGTGAAGTACAACGGCAAGAAGATCGCTGGCACGATTCTCGCCGGCGCCACCGCACAATACGCCGCGGTGAATGACCTCTCTTTTCTGCAGGGCCGCATGTTCACCTCGGCCGAGAACGAGCGCGCTGCGCACGTCTGCCTGCTGGGCCACGACGTGTGGCAGCAACTCTTCGGCGATGAGAACGCTGTGGGCAAGCAGGTCGCCATCGAGACCGGCCTCTACACGGTCATCGGCGTCCTCGACAAGCAAAAGCAGGTCTTCGGCAGCGGCAAAAACCCCCGCGACAACCAAGTCATGTTCCCCCTGAGCACCTTCCAGTACCTGCACCCCGAAGACAAGAACATGTGGATCAGCGTCAAGTACGACGACGCGAAGAACAAGAACCTGGTCCAGGATGAGATTGAAGAGTTGATGCGCATCCGCCGCAAGGTGCGGGTGGAGAAGCCGGATGATTTCGAGATCTTCGGTCCCGATTCGCTCACCCGGCTCTGGGATCAGCTCACCGAGGGCCTGTGGATCTTCATGATCGCGGTTTCGAGTGTGGGATTAATGGTGGGCGGCGTGGGGGTCATGAACATCATGCTGGTGAGCGTCACCGAGCGTACCCGCGAGATCGGCGTGCGCAAGGCCATCGGCGCCACCCGGCGAACCATCATGACGCAATTCACCACCGAAGCCGTGACGCTCTGCGCGATCGGGGGATCGCTGGGCGTGCTGTTCGGCGCGCTGATCACCTGGATCGTACGCCTGCTGCCGATCGGTCTGCCGGCCTCGCTGTCGGTCCTGTGGGTTACGGTCGGCTTCGGCGGCTCCTGCGCAATAGGCCTCGTCTTCGGCATCTACCCGGCATGGAAAGCTGCCAACCTCGACCCCATCGAGGCGCTGCGCTATGAGTGAGATAGTGAACAGTGGACAGTGACAGTGAGCGGGGCGTGATTCAGCGTTCGCGCGGTGCTAGCCGCAGTTCTCGGCCGCACGGAGCGCCAGCCCCTGGGCAACCGACGTGAACTCATTGCCGCCGCGGATGCGCTCCTGGCCGAAACGGCTGGTGAAGATGCGGCGCACGGCGGGCACAAATGAACTGCCGCCGGTGAGGAAGACACGGTCGACCTTCTGCGGCTCTACGCCCGCGCCTTTGAGCAACGCATCGACGCTGTGCTCGATCGCTGCCAGATCTTCCCCGATCCAGCTCTCAAACTGGACGCGCGTGACAGGGATGCGCAGATCGACCATCGCTGCGCCCGGCGGGCCGTCGCGAAAGACAAACTCCGCCCGCTCACTCTGCGACAGCTCGAACTTGACCTTCTGCACGGCCTGGTGCAACTGGTAGCCCAGGTCGCCTTCAATCACCGCGATCAGCGCCTCGATCTTCTCCGGCTCCAGGGCGCGTATGCGCGCGCTTTTCAGGATCTCGCGGACATTGTTGGTGCGCAGAAAGGAAAGATAGTGCCAGCGTTCCAGGTGCGCGTAGATCCACGCCGGCACCGCGGGCAGAATCTTGTTGAGCGACCGCGCCTCGGACTCCGACCCCAGCGCCGGGGACACCAGTTTGCGCACAATGCGCGCGTCGAAGGCGTCACCGGCCAAGCCCACGCCGCTGTTGCCCAGCATGTCCTCGGGCCGCCGCCCGCGCCGGCGGACCTCCGGCCCAACCCGCAGCAGCGAAAAATCGCTGGTGCCGCCGCCGAAGTCGCCGATCAGGATCAGCTCTTCGCGGTCGAGCGTGGCTTCGTAAGCCGATGCCGCGCCGACCGGTTCCAGTTCGAAGTCCACCTGGTCGAATCCGGCCGCCAGGAAAGCCTCGCGGAGACGTGAAACGGCGAAATCATCCTCTTCCTCGGATTCGGCTCCGACGAAGCGCACTGGACGCCCCACGGTGGCCCGCCGCACGGGCTGCATGAACTGCTCTTCGGCATGTTTGCGCAGGTCGCTGACCATGCGGGTGACCAGCTCTTCCAGCCGATGCCGCCGGCCGAAGACCTCGGTTCCGGTGAGGGTGCGGCTGGACAGGTGCGACTTCAGAGACTGGATCAGCCGCCCCTTCTCATCGGCGTCGAGGTAGCGCTCAATGCCCTCGGGGCCGGAGTAGCCGTGCACGCGGCGCTGCCCGCTGGCGGTCTTCCACTGCTCGAAATACAGCACCGACCGGCACGCAGAGATATCTTCTCCGCGGAAGGAAAAGCGCGCGAGCCGGACCTCTTCGCCCGGGCGCAGCATGGCCACTGCGCTGTTCGTGGTTCCGAAGTCGATGCCGAAGAATGCCTGCCGCTGCTCGTCTGCGCCCATCTCTGTATTATTCCGGATGGGACGGAATTGCACCGAATGCGTCCCTCACAGGACCGCAACCGGTGCACGGCGAACTGTAAACTAGCATCTATGCCGCACGCTTTGGCCCTGGCCGTGGAGATCGCGACGACGGCGCTGGCCGCGGCCGGCATGGGCTTCTTCGTGGCGAGCCTGGTCGCCGCCCGCGTGTTTCTACGCGCCCGGCGCAGGATGTTGAGGGCGATTGCGCATCCTTCCGGGGCAGCCGCGCCGGGCATCAGCATCCTCAAGTCGCTCAAGGGCGTCGATGCCGGCATGCTGGACGCCTTCCGCAGCCACTGCCGCCAGACTTACAGCGGCGCGTTCGAGCTGCTGTTCGGCGTCGCCTCGCTCCAGGATCCGGCTGCCGCCGAAGTCGAGAAGCTCCAGCGGGAGTTTCCCGACCTCAGTATTCGGCTCTTCGAGTGCCCGCTGCGGCTGGGGACCAACGGCAAGGTGAGCACGCTGGTGCAGCTCGCTCCGCATGCCCGCTACGACATTCTGCTCATCAACGACTCCGACATTGCGGTGAGCCCGCGCTATCTGGAACGGGTGGCGGCGGCGTTTGCGACAGCGGCACCCAGCAGCAACAAGCCAGCGCCGGTGGGCCTGGTCACCGCGCTTTATCGCGGCCGCGCGCACGGTTCGATCTTCCGCGGCGGAATGGCAGCGCAGTTCGAGTCGCTGGGCATCTCCACCGACTTCATGGCCGGGGTGCTGCTCTCGCGCATGCTCGAGGGCGGCCTGCACTACGGCCTGGGTTCGACGCTGGCGGTGCGCCGCGAGGCACTGGAGGCCATCGGCGGCCTGGAGCAGCTTGTGGACCAGCTCGCCGACGACTACGAGTTGGGCGCCCGCGTGGCGCGCGCCGGTTATCGCGTGGAGCTGTGCGCAGAGGCGGTGGAGACCAGCGTCCCGGCCTACGGCTGGCGCGGCTTCTTCGACCACCAGTTGCGCTGGCTGCGCACGGTGCGCGACGCGCGGCCCGCGGGCTACGCCGGCCTGCTGTTCACCCACGGCCTGGGCTGGGCGGCGCTGAACGTGATTGCCAGCGGCCTGAGCCCGGTGAGCCTGTGGCTGCTGGCGCTGAGCTTTTTTCTGCGGCTATCGGTGGCGATGACGGTGGGCGCGGAGGTGCTGTCGGACCGGCAGGTGCTGCCCTACCTTTGGCTGCTGCCGCTGCGCGATCTGGTGGCGATGGGCTTGTGGGTAGGCGGATTTGCCGGGCACACCATCGTGTGGCGCGGGGAACGCTTTGTGCTGCGGCAGGGCAAGCTGGAGAAGGAGACGGCTGCGCGTTCGTGAGTCTTGGTTCGTTAGGCTTGATTGGTGGTCTGCGAGCAGCGATCGTGTCGCCAGGGACATTCAGGTCAACTTCAACGCGATGATGCCCAAGAGAATCAGCCAACCCACGAGGATGAGGGATCCGGCGACCAGCGAGATCCAACCACAGATGGCAAGTCCTCTCGATAGGCGGCTGGACCATCGCTCGTTCTCCGAGGCGAAGAAGCCAACCATGGCTTTGGAACGAAACGCCAAAAGCCAGCCGAATCCGATCGGGCAAAGAGCGATCAGGAAGCCGGCGTAAGACCTAATATTCAGTACCAAAGCTGAATGCTGGTTCACAGGTTCGAGGCTCCTCCGACACCAGCCATTCTACCCCTAGTACACTGAAATCAGTCCCCTTTCCCGGGCGCGCAGGAGCATTCATGTCCTCCATCATCTTTCCGGCAAATCCGTCTGAGTCCCGCCCCGGGCGCTTTGGCATGTACGGTGGCCGCTATGTGCCAGAAACCCTTATGGCCGCGCTGGTCGAGCTGGAGCGCGAGTACGAGATCGCCAAAGCCGATGCCGCCTTTCAGGCCGAGCTCAACGCGCTGCTGACCGACTATGCCGGCCGGCCGACGCCGCTCTACTTCGCCAAGCGCCTGACCGAGACGCTGGGCGGCGCCAAGATCTACCTGAAGCGCGAAGACCTGCTGCACACCGGCGCGCACAAGATCAACAACGCCCTGGGCCAGGGACTGCTGGCCAAGCGCATGGGCAAGCAGCGCGTGATCGCCGAGACCGGCGCCGGCCAGCATGGCGTGGCCACCGCCACCGTCTGCGCGCTGCTGGGCCTGGAGTGCGTCGTCTACATGGGCGAAGTGGACATGGAGCGCCAGGAGCTGAACGTCATGCGCATGCGTCTGCTGGGCGCGGAAGTCCGCGGTGTGAGCTCCGGCTCGCGCACCCTCAAGGACGCGATCAGCGAGGCGATGCGCGATTGGGTCACCAATGTCCGCACCACATTTTACATCCTCGGCAGCGCCCTCGGCGCGCATCCCTATCCGACCATGGTGCGCGACTTCCAGCGCGTCATCTCCAAGGAGATGAAAGAGCAGATCCTGGAGAAAGAAGGCCGGCTGCCCAATGCCGTGGTCGCGTGCGTGGGCGGCGGCTCGAACGCCATTGGCGCTTTCTACGAGTTCATCCCCGACCGCCAGGTGCGGCTCATCGGCGTGGAGGCCGGCGGCCGCGGCACGGCCCTCGGCGAGCACGCAGCACGGTTCAAGGGCGGCGTGCCGGGTGTCCTCCAGGGCACCTACTCCTACGTGCTCCAGGACGAGGATGGTCAGATTGCGCTGACCCACTCGGTTTCGGCGGGTTTGGATTACGCCTCGATCGGCCCCGAACACGCCGCGCTGCATGACTCCGGGCGCGCCGAGTACGTCTCGCAGGACGATGCGGCGGCGCTGGATGCGGTGGTCAAGCTGGCGCGCACGGAGGGAATTCTGCCGGCGCTGGAGAGCGCCCACGCGGTGGCCGAGGCTCTGCGCATTGCGCCCACGATGGCGCCGCATGAAATACTGGTGGTGAATCTCAGCGGACGGGGCGATAAGGACATGGGTATTCTGGCCCGCGAGCTGAAGCTGTCGAAGGTTTAGGGTCGGGAGTTACGCCCATGGATAGCGACACATTGGAGCTTCAAATTCTCCTCGATGGAAAGTGGATTCGTTCGGGTGGATTCCTCCACAAGAGCCAGATGTCAACCTTGAGGGTTCGGGAAAGGGTTACCCAAATATCCGACGGCAAATGGAAGATAGTTGGCCCACTTGAGCAAAAGGCAGGGTCAAACGAAGTGATAGTCAATGTGACAGATCAGACACAGTCCTCACGGGAAGGATAAGTCCGAGGCCAGGGCGCTTGGTGTTCTGGTCCAATTTCGTATCATGCCGATTCGTTTCGATCACAAGCCGGGGTTGGTCGTCTATCTGACGGCGGGCGATCCGTCGCTGGATGCGACGCGTGAGATCGCGCTGGCCGCGATCGATGCCGGCGCGGACGTGATCGAGTTGGGCGTTCCCTTCAGCGATCCACTGGCCGATGGGCCGATCATCCAGCGCGCCAGCGAGCGCGCCCTGGCGCGCGGAACCCGCCTGAAGGATGTTCTGGGACTGGCCCGCGAGCTGCGCGCAGCGCGCCCCCAGGCCGGCCTGGTGATCTTCAGCTATCTCAATCCGATTCTGCGCCACGGGCTGGCGAAGTTTGCCGACGAGGCCGCGGCTGCCGGCGCCGATGGCGTGCTGGCCACGGACATGATCGTGGAAGAGGCCGGCGAGTACCTGGCCGAGATGGCGCGCGTGCATCTGGCGCCCATTTTTCTGGCCGCGCCGACCAGCCCCGATGAGCGCCTGAAGGCAATTGCCACCCACAGCAAAGGCTTTGTCTACGCCATCTCCCGCGTGGGCATCACCGGCAAGCAGCAGAGCCTCACGGCGGACGCCTCGGCGCTGGTCGAGCGCATCCGGCGATGGAGCCAGCTGCCGGTGGCCGTCGGTTTCGGCATCTCCAACGCCGGGCACGTGGCCCAGGTGGCGGAGTTCGCGGATGCGGCGGTGATCGGCAGCGCCATTGTCGAGCTTGTGGAACGCTCGCAACCGGACGAAGCGCCCGGCGCAGTGGCCCGATTTATCAAGGGCCTGCGCCTGCACGACGCGGCGCCGGCCCGGTGAAAACTGCAGCTTCCAGCTGCTAGCCATTCGCTCTCAGCCTCTGTGTGCCGGGTTCAGCCGTTGCGGCATTGAATCTGCACCTTCGAGCTGGCAGCGAAAAACTGGTAACTGGCAGCTAAAAGTCAGCTCCAAGCTCGCTGCTATCCGCACCACGAGGAAACGATGACACTCGAAGAACTGCGAAGCCGTATCGATGTTCTGGACCGCCAGCTTGTGGAACTGCTCAACGAGCGGGCCCGGGCGGCGCAGATGGTGGGCCACCTGAAGGCCGCCACTGAACTGCCGGTCTACGAACCGAATCGCGAAAAGATCGTATACGCGAACGTGCGCGCGGCCAACAAAGGCCCGCTGCCCGATATCGAGCTTCAGCACATCTACGAGCGCATCATCGACGTGATGCGGGCGCTGCAGCGCAACGAGCTGGCATCGGAGAGACACGCGCGGGGCCTTCACGAGGACCTTACC
>DAIDLI010000208.1 GCA_027449545.1 Acidobacteriaceae bacterium
AAACCCGCTCATCGTCACCGACAACTGATACGTCCCCACCGGCAGGTACGGGAACCGGTACCGCCCCGCACCGTCGCTGTGCACCACCTGCTTGTAACCGGTGCCCTGATCCACCACCGTCACCGTCGCGTTCGGGATCACACCGCCCGTCGTGTCCGCCACAACGCCCGTCAGGCTCGCCGTCGTCACCTGCGCCTGCGCCCCAGAAAATCCAAACACCGCAAGCACCGCGGCCAATATCCATCCCACGCCCAGGCCCAGTCGTATACGCCGATCCAATTCATTCCTCATGAAGGCCTCCAGGTTTCGTAATGTTGCTTTTTATTTCTCTTCGTTACGCGTGAGTAACATGCTTACCCAAGGACGATCTGCTTGTCAAGTGCCTCAGGCATCCTGAATCCCGTATTGGGCCTGTATCGAGCCGTTGGGAATTTTCCTTGGCTCGATGCGTCCAGCACATCCGGCAGGGACTCGCCGGATGTGCTGTCGATCTGCTCTCACAGCAGGATGGGCTCGATGCCTGTGAGCTCGCAGAAGTCGGCCAAAGCCGCATAGAGCTCCTCGCCGTAGCCGAGGCAGGCATATTCGTTGGTCCAGTGCTCCAGCAGAGCGTCGATATTGCAATGCGCGGTGACAAATCCATGCGGCCAGAAGGGAATGCCGCATTCGTCGAGCCGCCGCTGCACCTGATCCTGGGGCGGCTCAAAGATCGACGCGCGCGTAAGAATCATGCGGAACTTGCCGTCCACCCTGCCCAACCGAGCCAGGACGCCTTCTCCGACTTTGCAGATGAGCTTGATCGACAGTCCGCCGGCGCCGCCCTCGGTGGGAATGCCGTGTTCGGCGAACCCGGCGGGACCAAGCTTGCTCGCCAGAGAGGGCGGGCAGGCGCCATCGCCGATGATCTTGATCTCCCGGGTAGCGCGGTCGATGTGCTGCAAATCCCCGTAGTACACACGCTCCTTGCTGAGCTGCGTAAGCAGCCATACCGTGAGCGCGGTGTTGAAATCCCCCAGGGTGGAAGTTCCGAAGCCGTCCTCCAGCATCATGCTTTGAGCAAAGCAGGTGGCGGCATAGTCGTCGGCGAGGCCAGGAAACGACTGAATCGTGTAGAAATCGAACTTCTCCCGCTGCACGATCTTCTTCAGGGCAAGATAGAGCCGGATGGAGCGGTCATTTACGGCGTTCCGGTCAGGGGCCGCGCCAAACAGGTCCTTGAGCCGCGGTTGAAGGGCATCGATCTCCGCGGGCGAGATCTGCTCCGCGGTGCGAATCAGTTCGGTGGTGTCGCGCGAATCGATATCCACGCCGAACATCTTCATCCATTGCGATGGATCGGCCGCGCCGCAGGTCTGTCCCATGCCGCGCCCGCCAAATGTGCCGAGAGTGGAAAGATTCAACTTGCTCTTTAAATGCGCCGCCCGGGCATAACTGAAGATACGAGCCATGGCATCAGGATCCTGTATGCCGCCATAGACAAAACGGTGCGGCACGCCGATCTCCAGAAGCGCGCCGTGCAGCACGAGACCGCCGACCGGCCGCCAGCCCTGCGAGCCAGGATGGGTCCACAGGAGGATTCCCTTGCCGCTACTCGCAAAATCCCGCACGGCCCCCGCCAGATGCGCGGCCCACACCCAGGTGCCGGAGAACAGCACCACCGCGTCAATCCGCGTGTCGTTCTTCATCTTTCGCATCGCCTCGACAGCTTCCTGCTTAGAGGCGATGACCACGTCGTGTTCGACCAGCGCGATGTTGGCCTGCCGGAGCGCGTTCTTTGCATTTTCGACGATGGCGTCATCGATAAAAGGCCTGCCCATGGGGTCCTTGAGCCCGTCCTTGTGAACGCCGTACACAATAAAGCCAACTGTAGGCCGAATCATTCCCGTTCTCCTTCAGAAAATAGAATCTTCGCTGTTGCGCATCAGCATGGAACGTAACTGGCGGTACCGCGCCAGTTGCGCGCTATAGAGTTGTACCCACGCGGAATCCGGATCGATGCAGCGTTCCTCATGCACCATGGCTCTCACCGCCGCTTCAGGATTGGCATGAATCCCCAGGGCGACGCTGGCCAGCAAAGCGCCGCCCAGACATACCGACTCCTGCACGCGAGGAACCTGCAGATGCTTCTGCGTACAGGCAGCGCGCAATCGCATGCCCATAGCCGAGCGCGTTCCTCCGCCGGCCACGTTGATCTGTTCGAACCGCAAGCCGGAGGACTCCAGGCAATCGACGATCACCGCCAGCTCAGAGGCGATGCCCTCCAGAACTCCCTTGTACAAATGCGCGCTTGTGGTAGCCGGCGTGATGCCGCGGATCGCGGCTGTCGCACGCGAGTCAAATTCCGGATTGCAGGTGCCGATCACATGCGGAGTGACGAGCAGGCCCGTTGCATCGCGGGGCGCCTCCGTCTCCAGCCGCTTCCAGAGAACTTCAGGGTCTTTTCCGCCTTCGGACGCGCCGAGAAGATTGCCCAGCCACTCCAGCATGATGCCCGCAGGGAAATAGGCAATCGTCGCATATTTTCCCGGTACCGCGTGGGGATACGAGTTGAGTCCATTTGCCAGGGCCGCGTCGCTCAATTCGGGCCGATCGGAGACCACCAGGATGCACTCAAAGGTTCCCAGCGAGCCGGCCGCCCGTCCCGCGGCGATGACGCCCAATCCCAGGGCTCCGATGACCTGATCGTGCCCACCTATAACCACCGGCGTTCCAGCCGCGAGACCGAGCAGAGACGCCGCATCCGGGCCGAGCTTTCCGGCAATTGTCCCAGCCGGCACTGGGGTTGCCAGCGAGTCCGAGGACAGACCCGCCACGCTCAGCACCTCCTCTGACCATGCGCGGGCATGTACGTCCAGCGCCATGAATCGCGCCGCATGCGAGTAATCGATCAGGGGCGGCAGACCGAGGCGCAGCAGCAGGTAGTCGGTGACGCCCAGAAACCATCGCGCCTTGGCAAATATCTCCGGAGCGTGCTCGCGCAGCCAAATCATCTTGGGGACGGGATACATCGGGTGGCTGGTGTGGCCGGTAATGGAGAAAAGACGTTCGCGTGAGATCTGCTGTTCGCACCACGCAGCTTCTCTGACGGCGCGTCCATCGGTGTTCAGAATGGCCGGGCAAAGAGCCCGTCCATCGGCGGCAGTGGGGATAAATGTCTCGCCGTGGGAGCTGAAACATACCGCTTCGATGGGATCTTCGAGAGGCGTCTGGGCGAGTTCCCGCACCAGGGCTGCAACCACCTCCACCAACACGTCAGGATCCAGCTCGGCGCGGCCCGGTAGCGGATGCTGCGCTGTCCAGGAGGCAGAGCGCAGAGCCAGCATCTCTCCGCTGGCGGAGAAGACACCCGCCTTGCACCTGCTCGATCCCACATCGACGGAGAGAAAGCTCATACCCCAGCCGAACCTCCTCGCAGAAACGAGAGATCCACCGACTCACTGAAGGTGCGGGACGTCCCCATCTCGTGAATGCGCACCTCCTCTTCTTCCAGCGAGATCCGCGCTACGCCGCGGAAATCCGCAGGAATCTCGCTGAGCAGAGCAAGAAAGCGAACGCTCGCATCCGATTTTGCCGGGAGCCAGCGGTAGGTGGCTTCTCCAAACAGCGGTCCCTTGCTCACCGTTTCCCGCTTTGGAACCGCAAAGGGCGTGCTACTGAATTCAATGCCCCGGCAAAATGTCTTGCCGCCCCATGGCGCAATCTCCAGGTAGCCGCTCTCCTGCCAATTGCCGACCCAGGGAAAATCCGCGCGCCGAAATACATACAGCAAAAGGAGCCCGGCCGAAGGACTGCTGGCGGCGACGTATCCCATCTCAAGCGCCGGATCGATTAACTGGGCGGTATAGCGGCAGTAGCGCCCTTCGGGGGTCTCGCGCAGATTCAGCGTTCCCCCGCCGGGGCACGGCGCGTTAGGCCAGTCGAATGTGCTGCCCGGGGTGATCTCCATCTTGTCGCTGTAATAGGCCTCGATGGCCTGCGCTCGGGTTGCCGGCATGTCAATAAGCGTGTCGCCGCGCCGAAGAAACGGCGGCCCAATCGTCACATGCTCCGTCCAGGAGATGGGGCGGTCCGCGGCGCTCAAGTTGCGTGCCCTTCCCTCGCAATAGAAGATGGGCCGGCGCGAATCCACTGTGATGATTCTGCTGCAGTCGATCTGGCTTACCGGGAGAGCCGCGCCATATTCAATGCCCGCGCGTTCGCCGGCCAACTGCCGCCGTACGTCCCAAAGCACGGCTGGCGCTTCGCCGTGCGTGCTCATTCCCGCTGCCGTCTCTTCCGCGGACGGCGGACCAAAATAATCGAAGCTGATGCTATGGCCCAAAATCCCCGCCAGCAGCCGCCCATCGGGAGGAGGGCCGAAGGCCTGCTCATGCTCGCCCGCTCTGTAGAACTGGGGGTCCATGGTCCGCCAGGGCGGACGCCACAGAGGATTCACCTCTGGATGCGTGCGCGAAACAAATTCGCAGATGTGGCCGCCTCCCAGGCTGACGGACACATGCCCCCACTCGGCACACAGGCGCACGCCGGGGCGGCCATCCAGCAAGTCATCTACGCGTTCAATCCAGGGAGCGGCCACGACTCTTTCCTTTCACTTCTTCGTGACAGGCACCTGTGCATTGTCCAGGACGCTCCTGGCCTCGCGCAGAAAGCCTTCCATGTCCTCGGCCTGGAAGACGTTGCGCCCGAAGAAGACGCCCGCTGCGCCCGCCTGCATCGCTCCGCGCACCATCTCCATGGCCCCGTTCTGCCGGCTCCCGCCTAAAACCAGAATTGGAAGAGGACAGCCCTCCACCACCTGCCGCATCGCATCCGCGCTGCCGGCATAGTCGGTCTTGATCACATCGGCGCCCAGTTCCGCAGCAATGCGCGTGTGCAGCGCCAGCCACTTCGGATCTCCTGGATTGGTCACTGCCTTGCCTCGCGCCAGCGTCTCCACCATCAGCGGAATGCCAAGCCGTTCGCATTCCCGCGCCACCTCCGCATTGCGCGCAATCTCGCGGGATTCGAACTCTGCATCTCCGGTGCCCACCACAAGGTAGGTCAGCACGGCATCTGCCCCGTGGCGAAGCGCCTCCTCAGGCCGCGCAATCAGGCAGGCGCGCAGTGCGCCGCTCTCTCCCGGCCCGGGGGTATTCCAGACCGTCGTCCAGTCGATTCGCGCAATCAGGCCGGGTGTTGCGCCCTGCGGGAAGCAATCGATGCAGCGATTGATCAACCCCAGGTTCAAAAGGATTGCGTTCGCGCCGCCGGCCACAAACCGGCTGATCTGGCCGCACGGATCTTCCGTCCCGGGAATCGGCCCGAGCACAAGAGCATGATCAAATGCCACAACCAACGCGCCACGTCCGGCCTGATTCAGAATCCGGTTCAGTCGAATTTTCTTTCCAGAGTCTCCCACTGCCTGCTCCTTGATCAACGAATTGGCCCTGAGTCTAGCGGACTGCTTTGCTCATTGTCAATCGCTAATGTTTGTTTCTGATCGATTTTGTTGCGGACCGATCCAGCCTGGCGCCTGCCCGTCCCAGGCGCTAGCCGATTCGAGCGCCGGCCCCGGACTGGTGGAAGTGAATCCTTCCGGCCCGCATATCAAGGCGCAACACGTCGAAACAGCAAAGATCGCTTGGGCGTGAGCGCTATCTGGAGAGCACACCTCACCCCGCAACCGGCCGTCCCCCCTTGACAGCGCAAAAAGAAGGTCAATAAAATTGGCGCACTATAGGCGCATGTACGATCAAAATTGAGCAATATCGCTCATATCCTCCGTGCCGCCGGCAAGCACGCGGCAGCGAACGGGAAGGAAGCGAAGGAGAAGAAAGTGATCGGAAATCCGGGAGCAGGCTCGAACATTGCGAAGATCGGAGTTCTAGCGGTCTGCGCACTCCTCTGGACGGGACAACGCGGATACGGCGCCGATGTGGCCATTCGCAATGGACAGCAGGCCGTACTGCTGCACCAAAGCGACGGATCCTGGGAACTCCAGGACAGCACTCTGAGCAACTCTCTCCTCCGTTCCCAGGTTGGGGCGCAAATCAACCAGCATTGGGTTCGCTGCAGCGACTATCCCGATCATCAGCTTCAGCAGTCCTCGTTCGACGACGCTCTCGGCGGCGGCACTGCGGCAACCGTCCACTGCACCGGACTGGCGCATGAGCCCAGCCTGAGCTACACCGTGCAGTTGTATAAGTCGCACCCCTGGGGCAGCATCACCGTCACCGTGCAGAACAGCACGCCGGATTCGGTGAACGTGCAGGCAATTCGCGCGGTTGACGCTCCCGGACAACACCCCATCCACACCGGCGCAAACGAGGCCAGCGATCGCATCCTCTCCGACAGCTTCAGCGAGGACTGGCCGCCGCTGCAGATTTACAGTTACAACCAGGCTCCGCACGGCCTCTTCCGCGGCGTCGGCAGCCAGCTTATCTATAACCGCGACAGCCATACCGCGCTTTTCTTTGGCGCACTCACTTCCAATCGTTTTCTTTCGATCCTGCATTGGCAGGTTTCTGGCGCGAATCCCGGCTACACGGTGGATTCGACCGGAACAACCGAGATCCAGGCCACCGATCCGGAATCGGGGCTGCGCCATGGACCCTCCGCGGATCTGATCCCGCTGAGCCTTCCGCTTGCGCCCAACGCGCAGATGAGCTCTGAGCGCCTGATGTTCGCCACCGGCCGGGATTATTTCTCCATCCTCGAGAACTACGGCGCCGCGATCCGCACTCTGCATCATCCGCGCCCGTACACGGGGCCGCTGATGGGCTGGTGGAGTTGGACCGCTTACTACTCGGGAATCACGGACGCGAATACCACCACCAACGCCCAGTGGCTGGCGCAACATCTGCTGCCCCTGGGCTTCGACCTCTTCCATCTCGATCTCGGCTATGCCTACGCGCGGGGCGAGTATGCCACGCCGAATGTCTCGCAATTTCCCAACGGGCTCCTGCCTCTCACGCACGAGGTTTGCCACCTCGGGTTGCGCCAGGGCTTCTGGACTGCGCCCTTCGAAGTCAGCGACCGGTCGTGGGTGTATGAACACCACAAGGACTGGCTGGTCCACAATGCCGCCGGCCAGCCTATCAAGATCGGTGAAGGCGACGAAGCCGGCATCGAGGTGCTTTACGTGCTCGACAGCACCAATCCGGCCGCGCAGCAGTACCTGCGCGAAACCTATCGCACCCTCACCCGGAAATGGGGCGCCCGCTACATCAAGCTGGACTTCATGGACAACACGGCCATCGAAGGCTACTACTATCGTCCTCACACGACTGCCCTCGAAGCCCAGCGCATCGGCCTTCAGGTGATTCGCGACGCGGTGGGTCCCGACGTGCTGCTCGATAAGGACGGCAGTCCCATGCTCAACACCGTGGGCTTGGTGGACGAAGGAAGACTGTCGCAGGACACCGGTCATACCTTCCTCCGCTCCCAGCAGGCGGCGCCGGGAATTGCCGCGCGCTTCTACATGAATCACAACTTCTATCTGAGCGATCCGGACGCGTTCACCGTCTCCAAGCAGTTGATCGAGGAGCGCTCCATCCAGGCGCCCTTGACCCGGGACGAGGCGGAGGCTTCCATCACTCTCGCGGCCTTGGCCGGCGGGATGTACGAGATCGGCGACGATCTGCCCACTCTCGGCAGCGACCCGGCGCGGCTGGCGCTGGTCACCAATCCCGACCTGATGCAGATGATCCGCCTGAGCAAGCCCGCCATCGCCATCGATCTGCTTACCTATCGTCGCGAGGACGAACAACCAAGCATCTTCGTCCTGCATGAAGACCGCCATACGACCCTGCTGGCCGTCTTCAACTGGACCGAGCAGCCCCACTCCCACACGCTGCGCCTCCAGGATCTGGCGCTGCCGCAGGGCCACACCTATACCGTCAGCGATGTCTTCAAGCCCGGTGCACATGTGTCTTTCCAAAACGGCGAACTGAAGATCGACAATCAAGTGCGGCACTCGGTTCGGCTGCTCAAGATTCTGGACGATTCGGCGCCTGCGCAGGCGCCCGCGGTGACCATGTCCGTTCCTGCCACCGCGCTGCGAGGCCAGGCCGTGCAGTTTACGGCGCAGGCCGGGCCGGAGGTGCCCGCGCTGGAATGGACCTGGGACTTTGGCGACGGCGTCACCGTCCACGGCCAGCACGCCGAGCACGCCTATACGCGTGCAGGCACTTTTCAGGTTCGCCTCACCGTGACCGGCGTGGACGGAGTTCCCTTCCACGGCCAACGTACCCTTACCGTGAGCGGGAAAGTGAAGCTTCCCCCGCCCGCGCGGCTCCAGGCAAAGCAGTAAGCATTCCTGAAAGCGGGGTTTTCAATATGGATCGTAGAGAGTGGATCAAGCTTTCGGCCGCAGCAGCGGGCGCAACCTTCGGCTCGAGGTGGGGTGTTGCACAGGTTCCTGCGCGCGGCGCGGCCAGGGACTCCATGAGCACGAAGATGAATGCCCCCTACGAAAACCCCCTCAGCAAGGGCCCCTTCGACAATCTCCCCGCTCAGCTCCGCCTGTGGGATTTTCAGCCCACCTCCATCTTCAAGATCCCGGTTACGAAGATCGAGAAGGCCAGGTACCCGGTTATCGATCTGCACCAGCATGGGGCACACCACGGCCCCGATCCGGTGCAGGCCATCGACAACATGGTGAAGACCATGGACGCGGTCGGGGTGGAGCGCTCCGTCATCTTTACCGGCACCGGCGAACCTGGCAAGTTTGCTCAGATCAGCAAGCTCTACGCCGCGCATCCGGGCCGCTTCAACCTATGGTGTTCTTTCGACCTTACCGGACTCAACAGCCCCGGATTTGGCCCCAAGGCTCTGGATGCCCTCGAGCAGTGTCGCCATCTGGGTGCGGAAGGCATCGGCGAGATCACCGATAAGGGCTTCGGCATCGGCTCCGAGCGCTCTGGAGCGACGATCGTGCCGGGCGCTCACCCGGACGACGCGCGCCTGGCGCCTCTGTGGGAGAAGGCCGGGCGGCTCGGCATGCCCATCAGTATTCACGTCTCCGACCCCATCTGGGTCTATGAGCCGATGGACAACCACAACGACTGGCTCCCCGCCGCATGGACGTGGCGCATTCCGCCAACGCCCGGCTTGCTCGACCAGGACGGCCTGATCCAGAGCCTGGAACGCGCCGTGCAGAACCACCCGAAGACAATCTTCAGCGCCTGCCACCTGATTCAACAGGATTACAACCTGGAGCGGCTGGGCGAGATCCTCGACCGTCATCCGAATCTCTACGCCGATCTTTCGGCGCGCGTTCAGGAGATTTCGACCATTCCCCGCTTCAGCGGCGCGTTCATCCAGAAGTATCAGGATCGCATCGTCTACGGCACCGACTTCGATTACAACGAGGAGGCGATCCGCTGCGAATTTCGCACCCTGGAGACGCTCGATGAGCACTTCTACATCGTTTACCCCGGCTACAACCACTCCTTCTGGCCCATGAACGGACTGGGCCTCCCGGATGCTGTGCTCAAGAAGCTGTACCGGGAGAATGCTCTTCGCATCTATCAGCGAGCCCACGACAACGCAGCCTGAGCCACTCGGCAAGGGGACGTCATGCCTGGTCTCGAATTCATCATTGCCAATGCCGGGGTTTAAACTCCCCTATGCACCCAGGAGGAATCATGCTCGCCTCGCTCACCGAAACTGCCGATCGCTTCGTCCACACGCCTCTCCTGCACCACATCGGCGGCAAATCAACGCCCAGCCAAAGCGGCGATGCGATTGAAGTCTTCGATCCGTCCACCGGCGCCGTTCTCACTTCCGTGGCCATGGGCTCGGCGCAGGAGGTGAACCTGGCCGTCGCGGCCGCCGAAGCTGCCTTCCCGCGCTGGTCCCGCCTCTCGCCCGCGGAGCGCGCTGTCTTTCTGCATCGCCTTGCCGACGCCCTGGATAAGCACGCGGCTGATCTGGTCCAGATCGAATCGCTCAATGTCGGCAAAGCCATCGTCAATACGGAATCCTTCGATATTCCCTTTGGCAATGCCTGCGTTCGCTACTTCGCGGATCTGGTCCAGCACGTCGCCATGGATATTCCGCATGCGCTGGCGAACATCGAAGCCCGCACCCATCGTGTGCCCTACGGCGTCTGCGGCTTCATCTTTCCCTGGAACTTCCCCTATGACCTGCTGCTCTGGAACATCATCCCCGCGCTGGCAGCCGGAAATACGGTGGTCATCAAGCCCTCGGAAATCACCCCGCTCAGCACGCTTTTTATGATGAAGCTGGCGCAGGAGGTCGGGATTCCCGACGGGGTCATCAACATCGTCATCGGAGACGGTTCGGCAGGCCAGGCACTGTCAGAGCACCCCTCCATCAAGCGCATGAGCTTTACAGGATCGCCCCGCGTCGGAAAGATGATCGGCAAAACCTGCGGGGAAAACCTGGTCCCGGTCAAACTGGAATTGGGCGGCAAGGGCGCGGCCGTCGTCTTCGACGACGCCGATCTGGATGCCACCGCCGCTCAACTGGCCAACGCCATCACCTTCAATACCGGACAGGTCTGCTGCACCGCGACGCGCTGGATGTTTCATGACTCCATCTACGATGCGCTGCTGGAAAAAACCACGGCTATCCTGAACGGCACCCGGCTGGGGCCGGCGCTCGACCGCGAAACCCAAATGGGTCCGCTGGTCTCCAAGGCCCACTACGACCGCGTGTGGCAGCATCTGGAGAAGGGCAAAGCCCAGGGCGCGCAGATCATCCTGGAGCCCAAAGCCGCCAAACCGGCCGGTTTTGAGCATGGCTACTATATGACCCACAGCCTGCTGGCCGGAGCGCCCGACAACGTGTGCTGCCGCGAGGAGGTCTTCGGGCCGAGCGCCTATATCCTTCGTTTCAAGGACGAGGCCGAAGCCATCCGCCTGGTCAACAGCATCAGCTACGGTCTCGCCAATAGCGTGTGGAGCAGGGACCTGGCACGCGCAAACCGCGTAGCCGAACAGATGGTTGCCGGCAATAGCTGGATTAACGCCCACAACGTGTTCGCCTATGGGTTGCCCTACCGCGCGGTGAACCTCAGCGGCCTGGGCGGAGGCGTCAATAGTCCGGAGACGCTGCTCGACTATCTGCGTCCCCAGACGATTGCCCGGCCTCTGGCTTGAGCTTTAGCGCGCGACAGCGCGTTCGCGCGCCTTGCCGACGCCCCGTCCCACCCGGTTCTTGTAGCTCGCCGCCACAAACTCGCGAAACAGCGGGTGCGGTTCCAGCGGCTTGCTCTTGAACTCGGGGTGGAACTGGCAGCCCAGGAAGTACGGGTGGTCGGGAATCTCCACGATCTCCACGTACGTCTGGTCGGGCGTGGAGCCGGAGATGCGCAATCCGGCGCCGGTCAGCAGCGCCTCGTATTCGCGATTGAACTCATAGCGGTGGCGGTGGCGCTCGCTGATCTCCGTGACGCCGCCGTACGCCTTCGATGCCAGCGAATCAGCCTGGAGCTGACAGGTCCACGCGCCCAGCCGCATGGTTCCGCCCATCTCTTCCACGCCGAGCAGTTCGCGCAGCTTGTAAATGACGCGGTGCTCGGTGGCAGGGTCGAACTCGCTCGAGTTGGCGTCTTTCAGGCCGCAGACGTTGCGTGCGTACTCGATGCAGGCCGTCTGCATGCCCAGGCAGATGCCAAAGTAGGGCACCTGCTTCTCGCGCGCGTAGCGGATGGCGTTCAGCATGCCCTCGATGCCGCGCTTGCCGAAGCCGCCCGGCACAAGAATGCCATCGAATCCTTCGAGTTGGGCCTCGTAGCTGCGGTCGTCAGGAGACTTCGCTTCCAGCCCCTCGGCCTCCAGCCAGGTCACCTTCAGGTTCAGGTTCTCGGCGATGGCCCCGTGCGTCAGCGCTTCCTTCAGCGATTTGTAGCTGTCCTCGTACTCTACATACTTGCCAACGATGGCGATCGAGATGTCATCCTTGGGGTTCTTCACTCGATCCACCAGGGCGCGCCACTTCGACAGATCGGCTTCAGGAGCCTCCTTGTGCAGGTACTTGAGGATCAGCTCGTCGACACCCTCCTGGGCAAATCCAAGCGGCACTTCATAGATGGAGCTCACGGTGGTGGCGCCGATCACGGCTCGCTCTTCCACGTTGCAGAAAGCGGCGATCTTCTGCTTGATGTCGCGGCTCAGGGCGCGGTCGCTGCGGCACATCAGCACGTCGGCCTGGATACCGATGCCGAGCAGTTCTTTCACCGAGTGCTGCGTCGGCTTGGTCTTCAGTTCCTGCGCGGCGCTGATCCAGGGGACCAGCGTGAGATGGACAAAGACGGTGTTCTCGCGGCCGAGCTCCTGGCGCATCTGGCGGATGGCTTCGAGGAACGGCAGCGACTCGATGTCGCCCACCGTGCCGCCGATCTCCACAATCGTGACATCGGCGCCGTTCGCCGCCACCTTGCGCATGGCGTTCTTGATCTCGTTGGTGACGTGCGGAATCACCTGGACGGTCTTGCCCAGGTAATCGCCGCGGCGCTCCTTCAAGATGATCTGCTCGTAGATACGCCCGGTGGTGAGATTGTTGTCGCGTGACAGCGGCGCATGCGTGAAGCGCTCGTAGTGGCCCAGGTCCAGGTCGGTCTCGGCGCCGTCATCGGTCACGAAGACCTCGCCGTGCTGGAAGGGCGACATGGTCCCGGGATCCACGTTCAGGTAAGGGTCGAACTTCATCAGGTTGACGCGCAGACCGCGGCTTTCCAGCAGGCAGCCGATGGAGGCCGCCGCCAGACCCTTGCCTAAACTGGACACAACTCCGCCTGTCACAAAGACATACTTTGCCGACATCGATGCACTCTCACTCTTTGAAAATTGGGCTTGGCCGTACGAGGTGGGCACAATCAAGTATGACAGAGATCGAACCGGCAACCAAGCCCCAATTTCCGGCGTGCGCGTGGAAATCTGCCGCAAAACCGGGAGAATTCAGGAACATACCCGCTTGCGGCGAGGTGCTGGATCGGCTTAATGCGGGGGAGCGAGCCGACAGGATCGAGCGGCACCATCGCTCAGCCCGGCAGCAGGAGGACGATCTGCCTGCCATGGAATCGGCGGCGGCCCCATGCAAAAACCCCGTCCTCTGGACGGGGTTTTTGCGATCGCAGATGTGTTTCCGGGCGGACCGGCCGAGGCTAGGCCTTGGTGACCTTGCCGCTCTTGATGCAGCTGGTGCAGACGCGGATGCGCTTGGCGGCGCCGTTCACCAGCGCCTTGACGGCCTGGAGGTTGGGGTTCCAGCGCCGGCGGGTGACGTTGTGCGCGTGCGAGATGTTGTTTCCAAACTGCGGACCTTTGCCGCAAATATCGCAAACCTGTGCCATGTTCCTACTCCAAATCTCAGTTGTGAGTGCTTTCGGGCCGCCCAGCGGCGATCGGGCGGCCTGGAGGGCGCCGCAAGGCACACCTACCCGCTCACCTGCCGAATCTCCAGTATACCGGAAGGAAGGCTGGGGGCCAAGGTGGCGCGGGTAGTTGCCTATCTTCTTGCGCGTCGTGATTCAACGGCGTCTGACTTGTCGGCTCGTTCCTTCGACTGCTTGTAGCGTCCGTATATAAACGCGCTCGCTAGCGCCGCCAAGGCTGAAATGATCGATGCGAGACCCGCCCCATTTCTTCCGGTGAATAGGAGGGCGAATCCACCCACCAAAGCAACGAGGCATAGGATGAACGCATACGTGGTTCCTCGTGCTTGGCTCTTGACGTTGCCTTCCACCACCATACGTTCCAAGTTTTCGCGGTGGGCGCCCTGCCGTTCAGCCATGGCCATGATGCGCTCGGCTCCGTTAGGAATAGTCTCGTTGTATTTCGCGAGAAGTGCAGGATGTGGTAAGGGACCAGAGAAGGAGACGGACTGGTGCGTTACGGTAGCCATTGCCCCGTTCTGCTTAGGATCGATCTGATTACTTGCGTCCCTGCCTCTTTTGCTCACGGAGGATCAAGCGGCTTTAGAATCTTCTTCCTGTTGCTGAATAGCGTCGCAGAGGTCCTGTCCAACCACCAGCCAATCAGCGGCAATGGCCTTGCCATCTGCCTCCTGAGGGGTTTCGCTGCGGTTGTAGTCATCAAAGACTCCCAAGAGGTCAAGAACGCGAGCAGCACCAGACGCAAAGGATGGCTGCGCGAAGAGAAAATCAGTTTGTATTGCCTTTTCCATTGTCTCCTCAGCTTCAGGGGAAGCTGGCATTACCACCCGTTGGATGGTCAAAGGTGCGAAAGGTTTCCCGCAGATGGTAGTAGTATCGGCGCTGACATAGGAAAAGTCTAGCAAAATCAACAGGGCCGCTAAGAGCAAATTTATTTGAGAGATTCTGCTACCCGTCCAGACCTGATCGCTATTTGTTCGCTCCATTGCCCGGTCATAATCGTAGCGCTCAAGCCCCAAATTCCTCGCAAAATCCAGCCGTTCTCATATCCTTGATAATGTGGCAATTACGAGCGCGCCCAGAGGCGCACATCTACAAGCGAGCGGGTCCATGCGGCGATTGCTGGTCATTCCCGTACTTCTCGTCCTCATTGCCAATGCTCACGCTGTGCCACTGGCACGCTGCGCGCTGAGGCGGTGATCACTCCGCATCTGAACCCGCAGCATCCTCTGTATCTGGCGGGATTCGGGCACGGCCGCACCGCCTCGGGCGTGCCCGACGACCTCTACGCCCGCTGCCTGGCCCTCTCCGCGGCCGGACGGTGGTGCTTTGCGCGGTGGACCTGATCGGGCTCTTGATGTGCCCGGCTTCCGGGGTGAGGAGATTGGTTGCCCAAGTCCCCAAAGTGGCATCCCTTCGACAGGCTCAGGGCAGGCTCTGGGGCACGCGGCTTTCTGTTTATTCAAGCGCAAAGAAGGCTTACTGCCGGGAAGGCTTGTAGTCCTGCCACACATATTCGAGTGCTTCGGGCATCGTTTGGAGGCGGGTGGGGCGATCGACGTGGCGGGCATTCTCTGAGAAGACGAACTGGTAGTGGTAGTGCTTTGCGGCCAGCACGCGGGCCATGCGCTCGTTGGCGACCACCCAGTCGTGCATGTTGTCGCGCATCCAGTTGGTGTTGAGCAGATCGCGGTCGCCCACCTCCATCCAGATGCGGATAGGCTTGCGGGGGCTGTTGGGGATCAGGCTCTCGTGGAACTCCCAGGCGCCGTGAGGGATGGCCGGGGTGTAAGGCCACTGCTGGTTGACGAAGGTGCCGGAGTAGCTGAGCACGCGATGGTAGAGGTCGTTGCGATACCAGGCCATCTCCAGCGCGCAGGCGCCGCCGGAGCTGCCGCCGGTTGCGGCGCGGCCGCCCGGGTCTTTGGTGAGTTGCACGTGCGCTTCGCGCTCCACGCGGGGCAGGACCTCGGTCTCGACAAAGGTGGCGTATTTGCCGGACATGGTGTCGTACTCCAGGCCTCTCTCGCTGCCCTGGGCGTCACCGCCGCCGTTGGCGATGGAGACGCCGATCATGACCGGCAGCTTATGCTCGGCGATGAGCCCATCGAGCGCGGCAAACAGCATCCAGTCCGGCCCATCGGCGCCCACGATGAAGGGCGCCACGGTTCCGGGTTGATAGGCATCGGGAATGTAGACGCCGACCCGGCGGGTCCACGGCGCGGGGTGACTGGTGGTAACGATCATCCTGGCCGGGTTGTTGGGATCGGGCGTGCCGAAGGTTCCCGGAGAGCGCGCGATGCCGGGATACATCTTGCTCTCCGCCGAGGTCATGACAAACTCGACCACCCGGCCGTGCTTGAGCACGCTCCTGGGGTCCGCGCCTTTGGGCAGCGCCGCAAAGGCGGCGAGCTCGGGCGCAGGCCGATGGGTGGGGCCCAGGATGAAGTTGCCGTCGAGCTTCGGCGAGGGGAGCTGGCCATCGGGTAGTTCGCGCGCCTGCACAAAGCCCGGCGTATGCGGATCGCGCACAGGCGGCGCAGGGCGTGGTGGCGGATTGGGTACAGGCACCTGAGCGGCGGCAATCAACACGGTGAATGCCACAGCGGCGCAGGAGCCGGCAGCAAGAACTCTCATCGATCCTCCGGAATGCGGGACGCGGCCATTGTAGCGAATGGGCTGAGGCGTGAGTTTCAAGCGGCGCATCCGACCCTCTGGACAAATGCGGACCACATACTGGCACACTGCTAGTGACTCACATCACACCGCCCCCTGCGGCTCAAACGGAATAATCGAGAGCGGATGGGCCATGCGGTTCCCTCAGCGCTTTGTGCTGCTGCGCAGCCGACCCATCGGATCGGAGCGCGAGGTCATGTTTAAAATCGTCGAAGCCCGTGACGTAGGCTTCCGGATCAGGCAATTTGTCATTGAAGCGCCGCGCATCGCGCGCAAGCAGCGTCCAGGTCAGTTCATCATTCTGCGGCTGCGCCAGAACGGCGAGCGCATTCCACTCACCATCAAGAGCTCGAACCCGGCCGCCGGGACCATCACCATTGCGGTGCAGGCGGTGGGCAAGACCACCTCTCTGCTCAACTGTCTCGAGGCCGGCGACTCCATTCTCGACATCGTGGGTCCGCTCGGGCATCCTTCGGAGATCGCGCGCTACGGGACCGCCGTGATTCTGGCCGGCAGCGTGGGAACGGCCATGGCGCTGCCCACGGCGCATGCGCTCAAAGACGCCGATAACCACGTGATCTTCATCGAAGGGGCGCGCAGTAAAGAGATGGTGGTCTTCGAAGACGAGGTGCGCGCCGCGTCGAGCGAGGCCTACATCATGACCGACGACGGCAGCTACGGCGAGCAGGGCCTGGTGACCAAGAAGCTTGCTGAGCTGATCGCCGCCAGCCGCAAGCCCGACTTCGTGCTGGCCGTCGGTCCGGTGCCGATGATGCGCGCAGTGGCAAAGATTACCGCGCCGCTGGGCATCAAGACCATGGTCAGCCTCAACTCCATCATGGTTGACGGGACCGGCATGTGCGGCGGCTGCCGCGTGCTGCTGGGCACGGAGAGCAAGTTTGCGTGCGTGGATGGGCCGGAGTTCGACGCCTCCAAGGTGAACTTCGAGGTGCTGATGCAGCGCAACTCCATGTACCGCGAGAAGGAGTGCGCGTCGCTGAAGGAGTTCGAGGAGCACCAGGCAGAAGAGGTGCTGGAGTTGCGTGCGGAGCTGGCCTCCAAACGCGCCGCGGAGGAGCGGATGCGCGAAGAGATCGCAGCGGAGGAGAAGCACTATGTCTGATGCCAACCCGCTGCCCAGGAAAGAGCGCATGAAGATTGCGCGCGTGCCTATGCCGGAACTGGAACCGGAGATCCGCGCGCACTGCTTCGCCGAAGTGAACCAGGGACTGCAAATCGTGGACGCCGAGACCGAGGCCCGCCGATGCCTGAGCTGCGCCAAGCCCGGGTGCATGGAAAAATGCCCGGTGGGCGTGAAGGTGAAGCAGGTCATCGAGCTGATCTGCGCCGGCGATTACCTGGCGGCTGCCGCCAAGATGCGCGAAGATAACGCGCTGCCCGCCATCACCGGCCGCGTGTGCCCGCAGGAGAACCAGTGCGAGGGCGGCTGCGTAGTCGGCCGCAAGGGCCAGTCCATCGCCATCGGCAACCTGGAGCGCTTCATCGCCGACTACGAGCGCGAGAGCGGCAAGCTCGGCCTGCCCGCCATCGCGGCCCCCACGGGCAAGAGCGTCGCCATCGTGGGCAGCGGGCCCGCGGGGCTTTCCGCAGCCGGCGATCTCATCCAGAAGGGCCATCGCGTGCGCGTCTTCGAGGCGTTGCACGAGTTGGGCGGCGTGCTCGTGTACGGCATTCCCGAGTTCCGCCTGCCCAAGTCGATCGTTAAGGAAGAGGTGGACAACCTGCGCCGCATGGGTGTGGAGTTCGAAACCAATGTCGTCGTCGGCAAGAGCGTCACGCTCGACGAGCTGATGCGCATCGAGGGGTACGACGCGGTGTTTGTGGCAACCGGCGCAGGCTTGCCGATATTTCTCGGTATTCCCGGCGAACATCTCAACGGCGTCTACTCCGCCAACGAGTTTCTCACTCGCGTGAACCTGATGCGCGCCTACGATCCGGAGAGTGACCAGCCGGTCTACGACTGCCGCGGCCGCGACGTGATCGTGGTGGGTGGCGGCAACACCGCCATGGACGCGGTGCGCACCTCCATGCGCCTGGGGGCGAGAACCGCCACGCTGGTCTATCGCCGTTCCGAAGCGGAGATGCCCGCCCGCGCCGAAGAGGTGAAGCACGCCCGCCAGGAGGGCATCGAGTTCCGCATGCTCACCGATCCCGTCGAACTGCTGGGCGACGAGAAGGGCTGGCTCACCGGCGCGCGCTGCATGAAGATGGAGTTGGGCGAGCCCGACGCCAGCGGACGCCGCCGGCCCATGCCCATCCGCGGCTCGGAGCATGTGCTGCCCGCCCACGTGGTCATCATCGGCGTCGGCACGCACGCCAATCCGCTCATCCAGAGCACCACCCCCGACCTCAAGACCAACCAGCGCAACTACATCGTCGCCGACCCGGAGACCATGCGCACCTCCAAGCGCGGCGTCTTTGCCGGCGGCGACATCGTCACCGGCGGCGCAACCGTGATTCTGGCCATGGGCGCCGGCCGCAAAGCCGCCAAGGCGGTTGACGCCTATCTGCGCGACGGGGTGTGGGACTGAAACACCTCCACCCCCGGTTCAGCCTGTCCCCGGATGCGGCTCTCCTGCCGCATTGCGTCCTCCCGCTCGCGCATGTTTGACTGGTGGCCGGAAGGAACACGGACGATCATGGGATTTGTACTGGCGCTGGACCAGGGGACGACGAGCTCGCGGGCGATCCTCTTCAACGAGGCGGGCGCGGTGGTTGCGATCGCGCAACACGAGTTTCAGCAGTTCTATCCCCAGCCGGGATGGGTGGAGCACGATCCCGGGGAGATTCTTTCCAGTCAGATGAGCTGCGCGGCGGAGGTGCTGGCCAAAGCAGCGGTGCGGCCGCCCGACGTGGCCGCCATCGGCATCACCAACCAGCGCGAGACGACGATCGTGTGGGAGCGTGCCACCGGCAAGCCGATCTATCCGGCTATCGTGTGGCAGGACCGGCGCACGGCTGCCGCCTGCAAAGCTTTGGAGCAGAGCGGCGCCGCGGAGGAGATTGCCTCCCGGACCGGTCTGGTGATCGATCCCTACTTCTCCGCGACCAAGGTGAAGTGGATTCTGGATAACGTGGACGGCGCGAGGGCGCGCGCCGAACGCGGCGAGTTGGCCTTCGGCACCGTGGATAGCTGGTTGATTTGGCACCTGACCGGCGGCAAACGCCACGTGACCGACGTGACCAATGCCTCGCGCACGCTGCTCTACAACATCGTGCGGGGCGAGTGGGACCGCGAGCTGCTGCGCCTCTTCGCGATTCCTGAGAGCATGTTGCCGGAGGTGGCATGGTCGAGCGAGCGCGTGGGCGAGGCGGCGGTGGAGCTGGGCCTGGGCCGGACGCCGGTTGCCGGCATCGCAGGCGATCAGCAGGCCGCGCTCTTCGGGCAGCTCTGCTGGCACGCGGGCGAGGCGAAGAATACCTACGGCACCGGCTGCTTCCTTCTCCAGAACATCGGCACCGACTTCATGCGCTCCAAGCACCGGCTGATCACCACGGTGGCGGCCAGCGCGCACAGGCGGCTGGAGTACGCGCTCGAGGGCAGCATCTTTATTGCCGGCGCCGTTGTGCAATGGCTGCGCGACAACCTGAAGCTGATCGGCTCGGCGGCGGAGGTGGAGTCGCTGGCCCGCAGTGTGCCGGACGCAGGCGGGGTGGTGTTTGTGCCCGCGTTCGTCGGCCTTGGCGCTCCGCACTGGGACGCGCATGCAACCGGCATGATGATCGGGCTGCGCCGCAGCACCACGCCCGCGCACCTGGCGCGCGCGGCGCTGGAGTCGATCGCCTACCAGGTGGCCGATGTGCTGGAGGCGATGCATAGCGAGACCGGTACTCAGCTCAGCGGGTTGCGGGTGGACGGTGGCGCGGCGGTTAATGATCTGCTGATGCAGTTCCAGGCCGATGTGCTGGGCGTGCCGGTGGTGCGGCCGCAGGTGACGGAGACGACGGCGCTCGGGGCAGCCTACCTGGCGGGGCTGGCCACCGGGTTCTGGCCTGGGCCGGAGGAGCTGCGCGCCAGGCGCGGAGGCGATGTCCGCTTCGAGCCGCACATGGACGCGAAGATGCGCGCCGAACTGCGCGAGCGCTGGCAACGCGCCGTGGGGCGCGCCAAGAGCTGGACAGAGTGACTCAGCCGCCGGCCAGTCAGCGAATCAGCGCCTGCGCGCACCGGCTGGCGCCGAGGAAGACGACGCGGATAGGGCCGCCGATGCCGGTCGGCGGCGGATTGGTTCTGGCCGTTCGAATGGCAGCGGTGAGGACGTTCTCTGCGGCGCTCAACGCCTGTCCGCGCGGCGTGGCGGCGATCGGCGCGCGCACGTCGAGAAGCTGGAGCGTGGAAGCGATGAGCAGGGGGCGGCCGGGACCGGCGTAGACAGCGCGATCGACCCAGCCGGTTTCCCCGTAGATCCAGATGCCGCGCGCGCTTTCGGGCGTGAGAATCCTCTCGCTGTTGCGGTCAGCCTGGAATTTGCCCGTCCGGGCGTCGATGCCGATGGCGAAGTTGCGCAGCGTAGCCGTAGCGCGCGCCGGGTCGTAACTGGCGATCACCACCGAGAAGAGGTCGCGGCCTGCGTAGCCGCGCACCAGGGCCGGATAGCGCCTTTGAAACTGGGTCAGGGCACGAATGCAGGAGCGGGTGATTGCGGCAACATCTACATCCTTGCTGCCGGACTGCTGCTCAAGGTTGTGCGTGACGATGGAGCCGATGTCGAGCAGGCGCGGCGCGGTGGCGAGATAGCGGCAAGGCTCCCGGGTCCCCGCGGGCGGAGGAGCAACGAAGATCGAGTCGCCGGTAACCACGATGGCCGTGCGTGCCGGCCGCGCCGGGATCAGGATCTTGAAGGCGCCATCGCAAGGCGCGCCGAGGAAGGTGAGCCGGCTGTCGGCGGCGATGACGATGCCATCGCGCGCGGGCACGATCACGGCCAGTGTGGCGTGAACGGATGGCGTCAGAAAGAACGCGAATAGTAGTGTGAAGACTCCCGCCCTTGCGCCGCGAAAAAGGCGCAAGGACGGAGCGCCGAAGTGCCGGGCCGATCCGCTACGCGGGCTCAACTTCGATCTTCTTGGCAGCCGCATCGAGCTTGGCAATCTTGAACGTGCGGACTTGCCCTTCGGCCAGCGGCTCGGGGCCGGCGTTCGGGGCTGGCGCGTTGCCCTTCCAGCGGGCCTGGAGCATCGACGTCAGGCTGGAAAGATCCGCCTTGCCGCCCATTCTCGCCTCAGGTGCGGACACATTCGCAGCAGGCGCTTCTCCCGTGCGGCCGGCACTGCGGCAAGTGGCAATGATTCCTTCCCCGAGCTCCACCGTGGCGCTGGAACCACTCAGCGCGACCACCCGGCCGGAGACCGTGTCACCCGGCTTGTGTTCGGCAAGAAACTCATCGAGGCCGGTGGGGATGAGCTGCTTGATCGAAAGCTTCATCTGCCGCTTTTCGGGATCGACGCCCAGCACCATGGCCTGCACGCGCTGCCCTGCGCGCAGCACATCGCTGGGGTGGTTGAGGCGGCGATCCGGCACGATCTCGCTGATGTGGACCAGACCCTCGATGCCCTCCGCAACTTCGATGAATGCACCGAAGTTCATGAGCTTGGTGACTGGGCCTTCCACCTGCGAGCCGACGGGGAAACGCTGCGGCGCTTCCAGCCACGGATCGGCGAGCGTCTGCTTGAGGCCGAGCGAGATGCGGCCGGGCTCGGACTGCGACGGCGGCTTGACCGACAGCACCACGGTATCGACACGATCACCGGGCTTGAGCAGGTCGGAGGGATGGCGAACCTTCTTGGCCCAGGACATCTCGGAGATGTGAATGAGGCCTTCCAGGCCCGGTTCCAGTTCGACAAATGCGCCGAAGTCCGCGACCCGGGTGACGGTGCCCGAGACGCGCTGCCCGGCCTGGTAACGTTCGCCGGCGCTCTCCCAGGGCGCGGGCTGAAGCTGCTTGAGCCCGAGTGAGATCTTTCCGGTATCGGTGTCCACCTTCAGCACGCGTACGGTGATCTGCTGCCCCACCGAGAGCACATCCTCCGGCTTTCCGATGCGGCTGTAGGAGATGTCGCTCACGTGAAGGAGGCCATCGAGACCGCCCCCGATCTCCACGAAAGCGCCGTAGGGCATCAAGGTGCGGACGGTGCCGATCACGGTATCGCCTTCGCGCAAACCGGCCCTGCGGTTGTCGATTTCTGTGCGGGCCTGCTCTTCAAGCACCACGCGGCGATCCACCACCACGTTCTCATCGGCCACGTCGAGCTTGGTGATGCGGCAGGTGATGGGCTGGCCCACCAGGGCTTCCATGCCGGCTGCGTCGCGGGCGCCGGAGCGCGAGGCGGGCATGAAGGCGCGCACCCCAATGTCGACCGTCAGGCCGCCTTTGACGACGGCGGTCACCGTTCCGGAGACGGCGGCCTTCTCGTGGAAGGCGGCTTCCAGCGCGGACCAGTCCGTGGCCTGGCGCACGCGGAAGCGCGAGAGCTGGTAATAGCCCTCCTCGTTCCGTCCGGTGATGGAGACCGGAAAGCGGTCGCCCGGCTTCACACCTTCGCCGTTATTCGGGAAAGCGGAGCGAGGCAGAACGCCCTCCATCTTGTAGCCCACGTCGAGAAAGACTTGATCCGCGGAGAGGGAGATGACTGTTCCCTCGAGCTGCTGCGAGGCGGCGCGGTGGGTGTGGGTGCTCTCGAATTCCTTCAGCAGGTCCCCGAAGGACTGGCTGTCCTGGCTTTCTTCCTGGCTGGATGGCTCGTCCGAGAGGGGAGCAGCAGGCTCCGCGACCTGGGAGCTTTCGCTGGCGGCTTGGAGCTCGGGGGCGGATTCGGTGGGCTGGAGTTCGGGATTCGGTTCGCCGGTCATGGTTTGCATTCATTTTCCCATGCGGGGCTGCTGATGCCGATGCGAGGGGTGGGCCGGGAACCCGCGCCACAGCGCCCAGAACGCCCCCAGACCCGATTTGCACCACGGACAGGGCGGATTTCGCTCGGACAAGCCTTTGGAATACAACAGGTTGCAATGCTATCGCATCACATCGGGCATGAGCCGGACCTTGCTGCCCGGGAAGCCATATCCACTCGGCGCGACCCCCGGCCGGCTGGGAACGAACTTCGCGGTCTACTCCGAAATTGCTACGCGCGTCGATGTCTGCTTCTTCGACGCAGACGGAAACTTCACCGACTATGTCACGCTGCGCGAGCACACCGCCTTCGTGTGGCACGGCTTCGTGCGCGACGTGCGGCCGGGGCAGCTCTACGGATTTCGCGTGGACGGACCGTGGGAGCCGTCGCGGGGACTGCGCTGCAACTTCAACAAGCTGCTGGTGGACCCTTACGCGCGCGCCATTGCCGGCAAGGTGGACTGGAAGGTGCCGATCTTCGGCTATGACGTAAAGTCGGGCGATACCTCCAAGATGGACCTCCAGGACAGCGCCGCCGGCGTGCCCAAGTCCGTCGTCGTAGACGGCAAGTTCGACTGGGACGGAGACGAACCGCTGGACACGCCGCTTTCCGATTCCGTGATCTACGAAGTGCATGTGCGCGGCTTCAGCAGGCGCAATCCGGATGTGCCGGAGGAACTGCGTGGGACGTATGCCGGACTGGCGCACGAGGCCAGCATCGACTACCTGAAGCGGCTGGGCGTGACAGCAGTCGAACTGCTGCCGATTCATCACTTCATCGACGAGGGCTTTCTGCTCGATCGCGGGTTGCGCGATTACTGGGGCTACAACACCCTGGGATTTTTTGCGCCCATGGCCCGCTACAGCTCGACCGGCGAGCAGGGCGGTCAGGTGCGCGAGTTCAAGCAGATGGTGCGCGCGCTCCATGCCGCGGGCATTGAGGTGATTCTCGACGTGGTGTACAACCACACCTGCGAGGGCAACCACCTGGGCCCGATGCTGAGCTGGAAGGGCGTGTGCAACACCACCTATTACCGGCTGGTGGCCGATAACATGCAGTACTACATGGACTACACCGGCACCGGCAACACCCTCAACGTGCGTCATCCGCAGGTGCTCAAGATGATCATGGACTCGCTGCGCTACTGGCGCACCGAGATGCACGTGGATGGATTCCGCTTCGATCTGGCGTCGGCCCTGGCGCGCGAACTGCACGAGGTGAGCAAGCTTTCGTCGTTCTTCGACACCATCCACCAGGACCCGGTGCTGGAGCAAGTGAAGCTGATTGCCGAGCCCTGGGACGTAGGCGACGGCGGCTATCAGGTCGGCCAGTTCCCCGTGCTGTGGGCGGAGTGGAATGGGAAATACCGCGACACGGTGCGGCGGTTCTGGAAGGGCGATGCCGGCATGCTGAGCGACTTTGCCTACCGGCTGACCGGCTCCAGCGACCTGTATCAGAACGACGGCCGCAAGCCGTACGCGAGCATCAATTTTGTGACCGCGCACGACGGCTTCACGCTGCACGACCTGGTGAGCTACAACCACAAACACAACGAGGCCAATGGCGAGGGTAACCGCGACGGCAGCGATAACAACGATTCGTGGAATATGGGCGCCGAGGGGCCCACGGATAACAAGTGCGTCCGGCGCATGCGCGAGCGGCAGATGCGGAATTTCCTCGCCACGCTGCTGTTCTCGCAGGGCGTTCCTATGCTGAGCGGCGGCGACTAGATGGCGCGCACCCAGGACGGCAACAATAACGCCTACTGCCAGGACAGCGAGCTCTCGTGGTTCGATTGGGAGCGTTGCGAAGAACAGGCGCGGCTGCTCAACTTCACCCGCCGCATCATTCAGATCAGGCTGGCACATCCCAATCTGCGCCGGCGGAGGTTTTTCCAGGATCGCGTGATTCGCACCCCTGCCGGCGACAAGCTGGTGAAGGTGGTCAAGGATATCGCGTGGTTCAGCCCCGACGGCAGTGAGGTTTCCGACGACGAGTGGAATGCGGATTGGGTACGCGCAATTGCCCTGCTGCTCAACGGGCAAACGCTGCGGTTGACAGGCGAGAACGGCGAGTGGGTGATCGACCACAGCTTCCTGCTGCTGGTGAACGCCGCCCACGAGGGCGTGGAGTTTACGCTGCCGCTTTCTCCCACCGGCAATCCATGGGTGCAGTTGGTGGATACGGAGAACATCGAGGATCCCTTTGTGCAAAGGATCGAGACCGAAAAGGTGATCCTGGGCGGCCGCTCGCTGAAGCTGTTTAACGATGCGCTGCAAGTACAGACACCGGACGCGCGCGGCATTGAACGGGTCTATGCCTGAGTCTTCCCATGCGGCCGCCGGCGCGAGGCAGCCTCTCGCCGCGACCGGGCAGGAGGTTAACCATGCCGGCCATCCCCGCAGCCATGATGTACAGCGACTGGGCTCTGCTGGCCCTGCGGATCGTCGTGGCGCTGGTGTTCGGAACCAGCGGCTGGAGTCATCTCAAATCTCCCCAGCAGCGCGCGCAGAGTCTGGGGCTGCCGGTGCCATTCACCGTCTTTCTGGGCGCGGCCGAACTGGCCGGCGCCGTTGCGCTGGCGGTCGGGTTCCTCACCCAGTGGGCGGCGCTGGGGCTGATCCTGGTGATGCTGGGCGCCATTTACATGAAGATTGCAAAATGGCACACCGGCTTCTGGGGCGAGAAGGCCTCGGGCTGGCACTACGATCTGCTGTTCGTGGTGATGAACCTGGTGATCTTGACCACGGGCGGAGGCCGGATCGCGCTGCTGCCCGCATGAGCAGGGAGAAACCGGCCTCCTCCCGGGCAAGCTTCGCATTCCCCGATCGACGAAAGCGCGTACGCTTCAAAGATTTGGTTCAACTCGTGGGCTGATTACCTACAAGAAGCGCCTAGCCGTGGCGAACCTGCTGAATCTCCAGGAGCGCCGCCAGCACACTCTGCACGCGCGGCAACTGCGGATAAGCCAGCGGATCGCGGCGGTTCAGCAGATCGTTCCATGCCTGGATCAGATTGAGCCGCACGCTCGTGACGCGCGGATGGGCGGTCAGTTTTGGCAGCAGCCTCGGAGGAACAGCGTTGAACGCACGGAACAAGAGGGCCGGCTCATCGTAGCCCAGTTGGATGGCTTTGGCGGTGCTCCCGCCCAGGCGGGTATTGATCTCGAGAAAGTAGATTCTGTTTTCCGCGCTGTTCACCAGCAGATCGAAGTGGAACGGCCCGATGAGCCCGGCGGTTTCCACGAAGCGGCGCGCAGACCGCGCGAGCTCCGGCGGCAGTGGCACCGGCTCCATCGAGGCGCTGAATCCGTGGTATTTGCGATAGACGTTGAAGAGCTGAAGCTTGAGAAATTCACCACTGTGGGCGCGCATGCCGTGCAGGATCATGTTCGGGCCCAGGCAGAAGCGCTGCACCAGCGGCGGGTGCGACCAGACTGTCTCCGCAAACAGGTGACGCAACTCGTCGCGGGAAGCCACCACCTTGGCCTTGAAGTTCGGAGAGGCGGAGTTGAGATAGCTGGGCCGCACCACCACGGGAAACTCGCCCTCTGCAATCGCCTCCACATCTGCGTCGGAGCGCAGCGTATAGGTTGGCAGCACATTGAACCCCGATTCGCGCGCGAGCTGAACCTGGCGATCCTTATCCCAAAGCTGCTCCAGCGTGTCCGCATCCGGAGCCAGCAGCCTGCATGCCGGTTCGAAGAGGGCGCGGTTGCGGGCCAGGCATAGCAGCGTCCAGTCGTCATCGCTCACAATGGCGTCTGCCTTGACCTTGTCCGCGAAGGCCTTCACCTTGGCCATGCCCTCGGCCGTGCCGATCTCGGCAAGGTCCACCGCAATGCTGCCCGGCTCCACGCCGGTCAGGCGACGGTAAGACACCTTGGACTTGCGCTGCTGATGGATCAGGCGGATGAGGTGGATCTGCATCGAATCGCTCATACGCTGGGCAGTAGCCAGCATGGGCGCGCTCGCGCCGACGACCACCAGGGAGCGCACGGTGTGGGCGAAGAGGTGCAGCGGTGAAAAGACGGCTGCGTGGACTTCAGAAGTAGGAAGCGGAGCCGGATCCGGCAGCCATTGGCTACCTGCCGTGCCCTCGTCGGCAATCATGATGGATATTGTGCTCACAGTGAACAGCTGCCTCACTTTCAGGACCGGATAGAACAAGGTCCTGGGAAATCGACGCAGGTTCATTGTTGATGCGGGAGCTGGAATTTCGAATAGCGCAATCGGGCAGGGCGCGGGCGCCTTTTGGGTGGGTGGGATGACGTTTTAGGTTTCCGGGACAGGTTACCTTGGTGTTTCTGGAGGAGCTTCGCGAGCCTGTAAAAGACCCAAAGCCCGCCAGGGCGGCGGGCTTTGGGTCTTAGCTGACAAGCGCAAGCTGATGGCTGAAAACTGCCTCTAGGCCTTGCCGATGACCTTAGCAAGGGTCTCGCCGATCTCGGCTGGGGAGACGACGACGTGGATGCCGGCCGCCTTCATGGCCTTCATCTTGTCGGCCGCGGTGCCCTGGCCGCCGCTGATGATGGCGCCGGCGTGGCCCATGCGGCGTCCCGGAGGCGCCGTCTGCCCGGCAATAAAACCGACCACCGGCTTCTTCACGTTCTTCTTGACGAAGTCAGCCGCGGCTTCCTCGGCGGCGCCGCCGATCTCGCCGATCATGATGATGGCCTCGGTCTCGGGATCGTCGTTGAGCAGGCGCAGCGCGTCAATGTGCGTCGTGCCGATGATCGGATCGCCGCCAATGCCAATGGCCGTCGACTGGCCGATGCCCCGCTGCGTGAGCTGGTGGACGGCCTCGTAAGTCAGCGTGCCCGAGCGGGAAACGATGCCCACGTTGCCTTCCTTGTGGATGCGGCCCGGCATGATGCCGATCTTGGCCTTGCCCGGCGAAATGACGCCCGGGCAGTTGGGGCCGATGAGCCGCGAATTGGAGTGCTTGATCTTGGCCCAGACCTTGACCATGTCCAGCGTGGGAATGCCCTCGGTGATGCACACGATGAGGGGAATGCCCGCGTCCTCGGCCTCGAGGATGGCGTCGGCCGCAAACGGCGGTGGCACAAAGATCATAGTGGCGTTGGCGCCGGTTTCCTTCACTGCGTCGGCCACGGTGTTGAATACCGGCCAGCCCTCGTGGGTGGTTCCGCCCTTGCCGGGAGTGACGCCGCCAACCACATTGGTTCCATACTCGGCGCAGCCCTTGGCGTGAAACGTCCCTTCCTTGCCGGTGAGCCCTTGAACGATGAGTCGCGTGTTCTTATCTACCAGTACCGCCATCTTATGCCCTCGCTCCTGCCGCTGCTGCGACCACCAGTTCCGCTGCTTCCTTCATGGTTGCGCCCACCTGGAAGTTGAGGCCAGACTCCTTCAGAATCTGCCGGCCTTCTTCCACGTTGGTGCCTTCGAGCCGGAGCACAATGGGCACCTTGACGTTGAGGTTGCGGGCCGCGGCCACAACGCCCGTGGCTAGCCGGTCAACACGCAGAATGCCGCCGAAGATGTTGATGAAGATCGCCTTCACGTGCTTGTCCGAGAGCAGGATCTCGAAGGCATGCTCGATCTGCTCCTGGGTCGCGCCGCCGCCCACGTCGAGGAAGTTCGCGGGGCTGCCGCCGGCGTACTGGATGATGTCCATGGTGGCCATGGCCAGGCCGGCGCCGTTCACCATGCAGGCGATCGAACCATCCAGCTTGATGTAGTTGAGGGCGTACTTACTGGCCTCCACTTCAAGCGGGTCCTCTTCGGCAACGTCGCGCAGCGCCTTGACGTCGGCGTGACGGAACAGGGCGTTGTCGTCGAAGTTGACCTTGGCGTCGAGCGCGAAGAGCTTGTCGTCCTTGGTGGTGATGAAAGGATTGATCTCCACCAGCGAAGCATCGGTCTCGAGAAAAGCCTTGTAGAGGCTCTGGAAGAAGCCGACCGCCTGGTTGATCTGCGTGGGCTTGAGACCCAGCGCGAAGGCCAGCTTGCGAGCTTGCCACGCGCCGAAGCCCACCGCCGGATCGATCACCTCTTTGTAGATGGCTTCAGGAGTCTTGGCGGCGACCTCTTCAATCTCCATGCCGCCCGCTTGCGAAGCCATAAAGACCAGCTTGCCCACGGCGCGGTCAAGCACAATGCCGAGGTAGAGTTCGCGATCGATGGCCGCGGTTTCTTCGATCAGCAGGCGCTGCACCTTCTGGCCCTGGGGACCGGTCTGGTGCGTGACAAGCTGCATGCCGAGAATGTTCTTGGCGTACTGCTCAGCCTCTTCGCGGGTCTTGGCTACCTTGACGCCCCCGCCCTTGCCGCGCCCGCCGGCGTGAATCTGCGCCTTGACCACGACGCCCTTGGCGCCTTCAGCAAAAAGTTTGCGCGCCACATCATTGGCTTCTTCCAGCGTGTTGGCCACTTCGCCCTTGGGCACCGGCACGCCGTACTTGGCCAGAATCTCTTTTGCTTGATATTCGTGAATTTTCATTGAATGGATCCGCCCGGCCGGCTGCCGCTCAGATTTTTTGGAAGGACTGCACGTAAAGAAATGCGACAGCGGACACCCCAAATACTATCTTGGCGGCCCGGGGTGCGGCAATGAAGGGCACCGGCTGCGCGAGGTTACATGGGATTACATCCGGTCGAGCTTCTCGAACAGCTCGCGGATGCGCACCAGGATCGTCGTTCCGGGGATGGACAGTTCGCCGGAGGGAACAAGTTCCAGTTCCGCAGCCCCACCCCGGTAGGCCACACGCGCGCTGGGGTCGATCACCCAGATGTGCTCGATGCCAAATTCACGGTATTCGCCGGCCTTGCTGGTGGCGCGGCGAATCGTATCTTCGGGCGACAGGATCTCGATAGCGATGAGCGGCGGGTGGGTGAGAATCTTTTCGCGCGGAGAGCCAACTCGGAGTACGCACACGTCGGGAATGCGAAACTTGCGCGGCGCAAGCTGCATGCGCTGCTCGACGAGCGCGAACACCGCCCAGGCGTCCATGTTGTTGGTGAAGATTGCGCTCAAAAGCGTTTGCAGGAAGGCATGTTCAAATTCGCCCAAGTTACGCTCCACGATCGCGCCGTCGTCGTACTCGCAATCGGGTTCGTACAGCGTGGAAAGATACTCTTCCACGGGAACGTAGCGATCGGCGATGGGCTGGGTTGCCATGCAAATAGTATGGTCTCCGCTGCGGGCATTCGCAAGGAGGAAGCCCACAGGGAGTATGCTCAACCGTGAGCTAGCCAACTCCGCAAACCCCCGCCAAATCTCCAGTATTGCCAGCACAGAAGTCCAGTGCGTGCGGCAAGTAGGCAATAGATCCTGGAGAGTCGCCGTGGTTGCTTTATTTCCCAACTATGCGGTCGGCAGACGCAGGTCTATGAACAGGGCAATGCCGACCCGTCCTAAGACAATTCCGTTGTCCCGTTCCGTCGTGCCGTTACCATGGAGTGGTATGGGATTGCTGAAAGAACTGCTGAAGCCGCTGGCCGAAGATGGCGCGGCGATGACGCGCGAGCAGGCAGCGGCCGTGCTCGAGGAGATTCTTGCCGGCAAGGCTGCGGACGTGGAGATTGCCGCGCTGCTGGCGGTGCTGGCCACCCGCGGCGAACAGGCGCCGGAGCTGGCCGGCTTTGTGGACGTCATGCGCCGGCGCGTCGTGCCGCTGCCCCTCTCTGAAAGTGAACGCGCAGAACTTGTGGACTGCGTCGGCACCGGTGGCGGCGGCCCGCAGACCTTCAACATCTCCTGCGGCGCGGCGCTGGTGGCCGCGGCGGCGGGCGCCAAGGTAGCCAAGCATGGCAATCGCGCCGTGACCTCGCGCTGCGGCGCGGCCGACGTGCTGGAGGCGCTGGGCGTGCCCATCGATCTGCCGCCGGAGCGGGCCGTCGAGTGCCTGCGCGAGACCGGCTTCGTCTTCCTGTTCGCGCCCCTTTATCACCCCGCCATGATGGCCATGGGGCCGCTGCGCAAGGCGCTCGGGTTCAGAACGATCTTCAATCTGGTGGGTCCGCTGACCAATCCGGCCCATGCCAAAACCCAGGTCGTCGGCGTGCTCGCGCCCAGTCGGGTGCTGCTGGTAGGCCGGGCGCTGGCGGCGCTGGGCTCGCGGCGCGCTTTCGTGGTTCACGGAACCGATGGAATCGACGAGCTGACCACCACCGGCGAAAGCGTGGTAGCCCGCATCGAGCAAAAAGAAGACGGCACACCCGAACTCCACGCCGCGCGCGTGACCCCGGAGATGGCCGGCGTGCCCCGGGCCAAACTGGAAGACTTCATCGGCGGCGACATCGAGGCCAACACGCAACTGCTCTTCGACGTGCTCACCGGTATTCCCGGCGCGCGCCGCGACATCGTGCTGCTCAATGCGGCGGCGGTGCTGGTGGCCGCCAACCTGGCCGGCGACTTGAAGCAGGGCGTGGCCATGAGCGCCGAAGCCATCGACTCCGGCGAGGCGGCGGCGCTGCTGGCTAAACTGCGGCAGTTTGGGGCCAAGTACGGCCCCCAGTAGTTCGTGGCCCGCTGCAATGGCGATTGATGGGTCCTTGCGGAATATCAAGTGGTCAATCTTTCAATGCAGACCATTTACGTTGACCCCGCTATTTTCGCTTGGAAGGGGCACACAAGCTCATCACCGAATGCTTCGATACCCCAATCCATCGCATTGATGGGTCGGATTCGCAGGGTTCATACGCCGGGTGGGGGAGTCTTCCACATACGAGAGCAATAAGCTGGATCCGTCACCGCAGGTGCCTCACATATCACTCAAACAGTGAAAGATTCTGCGCCGGCGCGCTCTTCCTCTTCCGCGCCTCACGCCGGTCGTCAAACACCGTGCGCCCGCCCAGAGACGCCGAGATCTCCCGCTCGTGGGTCACCGCCGCGGCGAAGTCGGCCAGTGGCTGGCGCTGCTGTTCCACCGCGCGGGTGAGCGCATCCAGGCGGCGGAAACCTTCGATCTTCTCGCTGTTGCCGAGCCGCGCCGCGTCCAGCGAGCGCCGCAGCACGCCCAGCGAGTCGTCGTAGGTCTTGAGCGGCACCGGGAACGGGTGCCCATCCTTGCCGCCGTGCGCAAAGGCGAACCGCGCGGGGTCGGAGAATCGCGCCGGCGCGCCGTGCACCACCTCCGCGATGAGCGCCAGCGACTGCAAGGTGCGCGGGCCCAGGCCCTCCACCAGCAGCAGCGAAGCAAAGTCGCGCAGGTCCTGCTCATGGGCTACCGCAAGCACCGCGCCCAGCCGTTTCAGGTCCACATCCTCGGCTCGGACGTCGTGATGCGCCGGCATGATCAGCTTGCGCGCCTCCTGTAAGGATGCCTCCACCGGCTCATGCGCAATGATCAGCAGCGCGCTCTGCGCCTGAGCTGCGCGGGCGTCCACCAGGTTCAGAATGGTGCCCTGCGGCTGGCCGAGGATCGCCGTGTGCGGATCGGAGACGAAGTCGCGCACCGCGGCCGAGTGCCAGTGGTAGCGCCTCGCCCGTAGCGTGGCCTCGTTCATGCCCTGCTGCACCACCGCCCACTCGCCCGACTTATGAATCACGAACGCGTGCAGGTAGAGCTGGAAGCCGTCGGCCACGGCATTGTTGTCAATGCGCGCCGTCAACCGGCTGGTGCGGGCAAGGGCCTCGCCATCCAGACCGGTCCGAGACGAAAAAGAGCGAAGCTCATCCGGCGTCTTGCGCGAGTGGCGGCCGCGCCCGCCGCAGATCTCAAAGCCGAGATCTGCGAAGCGGGGATTGAGCCCGCGCTTGAGCGCGCCCATCACCGAGGTGGTGATTCCCGAGGAGTGCCAGTCCATGCCCATCAC
>DAIDLI010000209.1 GCA_027449545.1 Acidobacteriaceae bacterium
CTGTGGATGGCTCTTCCGGCGCGCGCCGCAATCGATCCGGCATGGACGCAGCCGTTTCCTCCCTTCCGCATCGCGGGCAATCTCTACTACGTGGGCAGCGCCGATCTAGCCTCGTACCTGATCGTCACGCCACAGGGCGACCTGCTCATCAACAGCAATCTCAAGTCTTCGCCGCCGCAGATCCGGCGCAGCGTACAGCAGCTCGGCTTTCACTGGAAGGACATCAGGATCCTGCTCATCAGCCATGCGCACTTCGACCACTGCGCGGGCAGCGCGCAGATTGTGCGCGAGACGGGCGCGAAGTATGAAGTGATGGCGCCCGATGTGCCGGTGGTGGAGTCGGGCGGCAAGCTTGACTTTGCCTACGGCGCGGACAAGAGCATGCAATACCCGCCCGCGAAAGTGAACCGTGTGCTGCACGATGGCGATACGGTGGAATTGGGCGGCACTGTCCTGACGGCGCACCTCACCGCGGGCCATACGAAGGGGACGACGACCTGGACGCTCGACGAGAAGGAGAACGGACGCCTGCTGCATGTCGTCATTCTCGGCGGGCCGACGCTGAACTCCAGTTACAAGCTGGTCGGGAATCGCGCCTATCCGCAGATTGCCAGCGATTACCAGCACGAGTTTGCGGTGCTGCGGGCGCTGCCCTGCGATATTTTTCTGGGCGCGCACGGCGGCTACTTTGGGCTGACGGAGAAGTACGCACGCTGGAAGGCCGGGGATCGCGATGCGTTCATCGATCCGGCGGGCTACAAGGAATTCATCGAGGCGGAGCAGCAGGATTTTGAAAATGCGCTGCGGAGGCAGTCGAGGCAGCGGTAGGTCTCTGATCGCGTGACTTATTGCTCGGCTCCATCCCAGGTCTCAGAATCGAGACCTGGGGCACCCGGTAGTACTCAGAGGGCGAAAGGCAACCGCAGATTCTTCGCTTACCACCCCCAAACTGAAGAACGTTTGGGGCCCCGTGCGCTCAGAAGGACATCAACTTTTTGAGGGCTAGAGCCTGACGCGGCCAGAGTGCGATTGTCGGTCGAGAACTTCCTGGGCTTGAACGAGACTTACTCCGCGCAGATGAAAGATCTTGCTGCGGGCCAACTCGCCGGAGATGAGTTGCACGGCGCTCTTTGGAATTGCGAAGGTCTCGGCCAGAAACTCGATGAGCGCGGCATTGGCGCGGCCTTCGAGCGGCGGAGCGTGGACCGCAACCTTGAGCTGAGCGGCCGGCCCTTCGCCGTAGAGGCCGACGATCGCGGTCTTCTTTGCGCCGGGCTGGGCGCGGACGGCGAGCGTGACGCCATCGGCCGCTGCGCGCAGCATCAGGCGGGTTCCTTGGTGTCGGCTTCGGCGGCGGCGCGGATCATGTTGGGATCGCGCTTGCCGAAGAGCGCGGTGCCGACGCGGATGCGTGTTGCGCCCTCGGCGATGGCCAGCTCGAAGTCGCCGCTCATGCCCATGGAGAGCACCGGCAGGTTCAGCCGCGGATGCGCGGCGGCCCAGCGGTCGCGCCACAGGCGCAGGCTGCGAAAGCAGGCGCGGGTCTCGTCTTCGGGCGCGCCCCAGGGGGCGATGGTCATAAGCCCGTTGACCTCGAGGTGCGTGAGGTCTGGGAGGCGTTCAAGGAGCCTTTCTGTTTCTTCGGACTGGGGATCGAGACCCTCCTTCGACTCCTCGGGACTGAGCTTGACCTCAAGCAGTACGGGCAGGCGCTTGCCAAGTTGTCCGGCGGCGTTGTTGAGCCGCTCGGCGAGGCGGAGGCTGTCTAACGAATCGATGCCGTCGAAGAGCTCGACTGCACGCTGGGCCTTATTCGATTGCAGGTGACCGATGAGGTGAACGCGAACGGCGGATGGCGATGCAGCGTGGTCTCCCACCCTTTCGCCAGAGTGCGGCGAAAGGATGGGGCACCCGCGTTTTGGACCGAGGGCTCCGGCTTTTTGAGCGAATTCCTGCACGCGATTCTCGCCGAAGAGAGTGAGGCCCAGGGAGACCGCTTCCAAAATGGCTTCGGCGGGGAACGTTTTGGAGACGGCCATCAGCTCGACCTCGGAGCGCGGCCGGCCGGCGGCGCGGCAGGCGGCTGCGATGCGAGATTCGAGATGGTCGAGATGGTCGTGCAGAGTCACTTATTTTTGTGTCGGGTTTCGGCCGCCCCTACGGGGCTTCCCATCTCTTTGCGCTGTTCCCAGGATTACGTCCTCGCCCAGCAGGCTCGGACTTCATCCTGGGCTAGTTTCGTTCGCTCCCGCCGGGAGCCTTCCGCTGCGCGGCTTGCGAGTCGATTACGAGACTGGTATTAATCGGCCGCGCGCCCGTGAGTAACAGGTGAGCCGGATCATAGTAGCTGAACGAGAATAGATTCCAGCCCCGGCTAAGCATAGAGCAATCTCCAGCGCAGCCAAGACAAAAATCACTCGAACAAGCATCTACGTTCCTTCTGCCTCAGTGGCCGTGCTCCTCCAAAAATTTCTCGACTTCGAGGGCGGCCATGCAGCCGGAGCCGGCTGCGGTGATGGCCTGGCGGTAGCGGCGGTCCTGCACGTCGCCACAGGCAAAGACACCTGGAATCACCTCGCCGTGGTGGGTGGTGAAGACATTGTTGGCGGTCTTGATGTAGCCATCGTTATCGAGGTCCATCTGGCCGGTGAACATCTTGGCATTGGGCTCGTGGCCGATTCCCAGGAAGAGGCCGCTGATGGGCAGCTCGCAGGTGGTGCCGGTCTTCACGTCGCGCAGACGCAGGCCCTTCACTTCCTTCTCTTCCACGCCCAGCACCTCGTCGATCACGGTGTTGGTGCGCAGCTCGATGTTGGGGTGGGCGGCCGCGCGTTCCAGCATGATCTTGGAGGCGCGGAATTGCTCGCGCCGGTGCAGCAGCGTGACCTTGGAGGCAAAGCGGGTGAGGAAGAGCGCCTCTTCCATGGCGGAGTCGCCGCCACCGACCACGGCAATCTCCTTGCCGCGGAAGAAGAAGCCGTCGCAGGTGGCGCAGCTCGAAACGCCGTGACCGATGAGCGCCTGTTCGCTGGGCAGGCCCAGCCAGCGCGCGCTGGCGCCGGAGGCGATGATGAGCGTGCGCGTGGCGAAATCGCCGGCGGAGGTGCTGAGGTGGATGGGGTGCGAGCCCAGTTTGGCCGAGTTCAGGTGGGCCAGCTCGAAGGTGGCGCCGAAACGCTGCGCCTGCTTCTTCATGTTGTCGATGAGCTCGGGGCCCTGAATACCCTCCGGCCAGCCCGGAAAGTTCTCCACCAGCGTGGTGATGGAGAGCTGTCCGCCCGGCTCGTGACCTTCCAGCACCAGCGGCTTGAGGCCGGCGCGCGCGGTATAGATGGCGGCGGTGAGCCCGGCGCAGCCGGACCCCAGGATGACGGTATCGCGAATGTCTGTCATAGCGTCCCTGTCGATTGTAGATGGTGCAGGCCGGTAGATCTTAGCTCCCTTGCCACAGCTCGTAAGCCACTGCCTACCCGATAAGATGTTTGCATGGCGAATCTGACTCTGATTTATGGCCTGCGGCTGCTCCCCGAAGGAGAAGTGGTGGACATTCAGGACGCGACTCTCAAGCTGGCCAACGGCCGCGAGGCGCATGTGACCATGCACAGCATCGAGGGCTCGCGCGCGGAGATCGAAAAACAGCTCCGCCGCAGCCTGGACGCCTTCTTCGAGTTCTATCCGGAGATATGAGAAGACTGGGAACGAGGGAACAAGGGACCTCGGGAACAAGGAAACGCGTGGTGAGGATGGTGCTGCTCCATGCGCCGCTTTTTCCAGACCGCTTAACCCTGTTCCCTCGTTCCCTCGTTCCCTTCTTCTCTTGTTCCCTGCCCTTACCACGCTCCGAGCAGCCGCCGCGCCAGAATCAACTGGCCAACGTGATAGGCATTGTGATCCGCCGCCAGCAGCGCTTCGCGCAGAATTGTCTGGCCATCGCCGTGGGGAATTTTCGCGTAGAGATCGGTGGCGGGATCGGAGACCAGATCGCACATGGCCTTCAGGTCATGGCGGAAGGCGCGCACGCTCTTCTCCCAGGCCTTGTCGTCAGGCGGCGCGGGCGACGCAGGCCAATAGCCCTCCGGCCACTTCGGCGACTGGTGCTGGGCGCTGCGCGCGAACTCCAGAATGTCCCACTGCGCGATGCGCAGATGCTCCAGCAGCTCCCAGGGTGAATGTGGAGCTCCGGGAGGGCGCTTGCCGCGCAGCGCGGCGGGAAGATCTTTGACCGCATCCTCGAAGCTGGCGTGGGCGTTGCCGCCGTTCAGGAATGCGACCAGTTGTTCGCGCAGCACGCTATCGTGGCTCATCCTGTCCTCCGCATGGGCAGAAATCCAGTCCTGTGGACTCCCTCCCCGGTGAGATTCGGAGCGCGGCCGCAAAGATGCAGGACCTTCGCGCGGCTTCAGTCGAGGGGCAGCGGCTCGCCGCGCGCGCGGCTGCTCCAGATGGCCAGCAGCGAGGCGGTCAGGTTGAAGAGAATCGGCCCCAGCAAGAGACCGCTCACCCCGAAGAGCCACACTCCGCCGATCATCGCCAAAAAGATCGGTACCGTGTGCAGGCGCAGGTGGGAGCCGACCAGCACCGGGTAGAGGATGTTATCGAGCGTGCTGATCACCAGCATCCCGGCGGCGATCAGGATGACCGCTTTGATCCAGTGATGGACGAGCAGCAGGTAGACGGCCACCGGCAGCCAAACCGCGTACGCGCCGGCTGCCGGCACCAGTGCCAGCAGCATCGTGAGAGAGCCCAGCAGCTCAGATCCCCCGACGCCAAGGGCCAGAAAGATGAGTCCGGCCACAATGCCCTGAATGGCCGCGACGGCAAACCGCCCCAGGACCAGGGCGCGGATGGCGCGGGTGGAGCGCTCCAGCAGGTACTCGGTCTCCTCCTCGCGCAGCGGCAGCAGCCCTCGAAGGGTGCGCAGCGCCTCGTCCGGATCGCGGAAGAGGAAGAAGAGCACGAAGAGCATGACCACGATCTCGATCAGCGCGGTCACGGAGTGGCCCAGAAAGATGGCCAGCCTTCTCGCTCCGGCGGCGACGGCCCGGTCGAAGGCCTGGCCGGGCTCGAAGTTCTCGGCGAGGCGGCGAGCCACCCCGGCGAGATCGGGATGCCGGTCGAAGAAGCGGGAGACCTCATGCTCGGGCGTGCCGGCCTGAAGCGCCCGCGAGACATCCAGCACGTGCTGGCCCACGCTGTAGGCCACAAATACCGTGGGGGTTACGATGATCAGCACAATCGCGATCAGGGCCAGAGCGGCAGCCAGCGCCGGCCTTCCGATCCGCCGCCGCAGCCAGCGCACCGGCGTGCGGGTGACCACGGCCAGAACAACGGCACCGGTAAGGGCGGGCAGAAAGGGCCACAGAATCCATCCGCACACCACCAGGGCGGAGAGGAGCAGCAGAAAGAGATTCAGGCTGCTCCAGTCGATGCCGGCGCGCGCCGTCTGCCGGGTTCCCAGTTCCATCGGGCCCTCCTTGCGCGGGCCATGGGAGTCGTACGGGATTCTGCAGAAGAGTGTACGGCGCTTCGCCCGATCCTGGCAGGGGTGGCGGTCACATTCCGAGCACGGCGCGCTGGGCGGCGAAGATCTCCTGGATACCGGCTTCGGCCAGATCGATCAGCTCGTCGAGCTGCGCGCGCGAATAGCTGCCGCGTTCCGCCGTGGCCTGGGTCTCGATCAGCCCGCCCGCGTCGTTGATCACTACGTTCATGTCGATCTCGGCCTGGGAATCCTCTTCATAGCAGAGGTCGAGCAGCGGCGTGCCGCCCACGATGCCCACTGAGGTGGCGGCCACCAGGTGCCGCAGGGGCGACTGCTTGAGCGTCCCCGCCTTGACCAGCGCGTTGAGCGCAATGGCCAGCGCCACCGCGGCGCCGGTGATAGCGGCGGTGCGCGTGCCGCCGTCGGCCTGGATGACGTCGCAGTCGAGGATCACCGTCCGTTCGCCCAGCGCCTGCATGTCCACGGCGGAGCGCAGGCTCCGCCCGATGAGGCGCTGGATCTCGTGGGTGCGGCCGCCGATCTTGCCGCGCTCGCTCTCCCGCGGGGTGCGGGTGACGGTGGAGCGGGGCAGCATCGAATACTCGGCCGTGACCCAGCCGCGCCCGGCGTTGCGCAGCCAGCCAGGCACACTCTGCTCCACCGTGGCGTTGCACAGGACGCGGGTGTTACCCAGCGAGACCAGCACAGAACCTTCGGCGGTCTGGACGTAATTGGGGGTAAGTGTGAGCGGGCGAAGCTGGCCGGGGTTGCGGCCGCCGGGACGGAAGAAAGGGCTGGCGTGCATAGGGGGATTGTACGGGACGGTGGTGCGTGCGCCCCGCGGTTGCAAACCGGGAATCCGCAGGGTTGCGAGACCCGAATCGGGAAACCCGGGTAAGTCCCTGATTGTGTAGCCCTTTATTCCCACGAGAGGCCGGGGCGCATTCCCATTTTGATTCCGAAGCGTGCCTCCAGCTAACCGTCGACGGGGCGGCGCAGAAGAGACAACTTCCTGCTGAAGCACAACTTAGAAAACCTGTCCGAGTTTGGCACACCACGTGTACTAGAAGAGGACGAAACCCAGAAGCGGAATCAGGAACGCAGAGGCCATCGAAACGGCAGCCGCGGAACAGCGGCCAAAGCCGGACGGCGGCCGGAAAGGACACCCGCCATGCACGGGATTCAGGAGAGACCGGCACACAACGGAGAAGAGCGCAAGAGAGTGGAGGCGGTGGTGCAGACGCTCGCTCACTTGCAAAGCCAGGGCGATACCCTGGCGGCGGTGGCCCACGATGCGCGCAATATGGTCACCGCGCTGGAGCTCTACTGCGATCTGCTGGAGGAGCCGGGCGTGCTGGCGGAGGGGTTCGCGCACTACGGCGGCGAACTGCGGCTGGTGGCGGCAGCCAGCCGCCGCCTGGTCGAAAAGCTGATGGCGCTCGAAAATGCCGGCGCCACCCAGCCCTCCTTCTGGCGCGGCGACGCCCCGGCAGGGGAGCAGTGGCCGGCACAGATGCTTTCGTCTGCACCGGCGCCGCGAGGCCGGTGGGAGGCAGTGGCCGCGGAGCCGGTGGAGAACCTGGCCGAGGAGTTACTGGCGACGCGCAATCTGCTGGCCGCTTTGGCCGGCCCCGGCATCGCCGTCACGGTGGATGCCAAGGGCGGCGCGCGGCCGGCGCGGATCAGCAGCGAGGACCTGACCCGGGTGCTGGTCAATCTGGTGCGCAACGCCGTGGAGGCGATGCCGTCGGGAGGGCGCATCCACATCGGCCTGAGTGAAAGCGCCGGTGAGGACGGCCGCGGCTGGTTGCGGTTGACGGTGGAGGACAACGGCCCGGGGATCGCGCCGGATGCGCTGGAGAGGATCTTCGAGGCGGGGTACAGCGGCCATTCCGGAACGGCGGATGCGGGCCGGGGCGAGGCCGCTGCCCACCGCGGTCTGGGGCTGGCGATCGCCCGCTCCATCGTGGAACAGGCCGGGGGGCGGATCGCGGCGGAGAACCGCGCCCTGGGCGGAGCCCGCATGGTGCTCGAACTGCCCTCGGAACCGGCTCGCTAGGGTGGCATTCGAGCACACCGAACCTGCCTGTGATCCATGACCGTTTCAAAAACGACCTGAGGCGAATACAATGCTGGCAACATTTTTGAACCCGAGTACGATGGATTCTGTCCTTCCGATAGCCGAACCGGCGGTGCGACTGCGCCTGCTGGTAGTGGATGCCGACCCGACGGTGCGCTCGGCCTGCGCCGAGATTGCAGCCGGGCTGGGCTACGCCGTGGAAAGTACTGGAGATCTTGCACAGGCGCGCACCCTGCTCGACGCGCGCGCCGCCGACATCCTGCTGATTAATCTGTCCGCCGGCTCCAGCCGCGGCCTGGAGATGGTCGCAGAAGCGAAAGCTCTCTATCCCCAGACCGCGGTGATCGTAATGACCGCCTCCGGTTCGGTGAACGCGGCCGTAGAGGCCATGCGCTGCGGCGCCTCGGATTACCTGACCAAGCCGTTCGCCATGGATGAGCTGTCCACGGTACTGGACCGCGCCTCTCAGCATCACGCTGTGGGTTCCGCGACCCGGCACCTGCGCGAGCAGCTCCGTGCCTCCCACGGTCTGGGCGCGATGATCGGGCGTTCCCCGGAGATGGAGAAGCTTTACCGGATTCTCTCCAAGGTGGCCCAGACAACGCACCCGGTGCTGGTGCTGGGCGAGAGCGGCACGGGCAAGGAACTGGTGGCGCGCACCATTCACGCCCATGGGCCCCATGCCCACAAGCCGTTTCTGCCGGTGGATTGCGGCTCGCTGGTGCCGACCCTGATCGAAAGCGAGCTGTTCGGCTACGTGAAGGGCGCCTTCACCGGCGCCAACCGCTCCAAGGACGGCCTGCTGGTCGCGGCCGAAGATGGTACGGTCTTCCTGGACGAGATTGGAGAGCTCTCCCTCGACCTGCAGGCCAAGCTGCTGCGCGCGCTCCAGGAAAAGGAAGTGCGCCCGGTGGGGGCCACCCACCGGGTCCCCATTCGCGCGCGCATCATCGCCGCCACCAATCGCGATCTGGGCGCCATGGTGGAGGGCGGCAACTTCCGCAAGGATCTTTATTACCGGCTGAACGTGGTCAACCTGCGCCTGCCCCCCCTGCGCGACCGGCGCGAGGACATCCCGCTACTGGCGGCGCATTTTCTGGACCGCATCCGTCATGAGCGGGGCGAGAACTTCACGCTGAGCGACGAGGTGCTGGGGACCATGATGCAGTACAACTGGCCGGGCAATGTGCGCGAGCTGCAGCATGCCGTCGAGCGCGCCTGCGCCCTCTCCTCCGGACCGGTGCTGCACCTGGGCGATCTGCCCACGCAGCTGCAGCACCATGTCCTGGAGGCGCGCCGCACCGCCGGCGCAGGCAACGGAGATGGATCGTCGGAGCTGCCCAGCGTCAGGCCTCTGGCAGAGCTGGAGCGCGAGGCCATCCTGGGAGCGATCCGCACGCTGAACGGCGACAAACTGCAGGCGGCCCGGCTGCTGGGCATCGGCAAAACGACCCTCTACCGCAAGCTCAAGGAATACGGCATCGCCGATCCGATGCGGGAAGACTGAGACAAGCTGCCCGCCGTCAGCGATCTGTCTCTTCCTGCTCAGACCGGGGGCTGCGGCTTCTCACAACGACATCTTCAAGCGAAGCAAGACGGGCAGCCGAAAGCCAAGAGCTGCGAGCTGGCCTGAACCCTGCAAGGAGTCCGAGATGAACATTCTTTTGGTGACTGGAATTGAAGGAGCGAAGAACTGTGCCGCAGTCCTGGCGGCGGAGCTGGGCATCGAGGTCGAAGTTGCGGCGGGACGCAAAGAGGCCCTGGCGGCGCTGCGCCGCTCTGAGTTTCAGGCCGTCGTGGTGGATGAGAGCCTGGCCCTCTGCGAT